>DATCYE010000027.1:0-10560 GCA_036570485.1 Pusillimonas sp.
CCGCACCGGCGAATACCGTAGCCGAGTGATGTGATTCCGGCTCTAAATCAACCGTGAACTGTGTCGGCTTCGCTTGCCGTACAAATGTACTGTCTGCGCTTCGCCTTCGTGTTCACAACTGATTTAGAACCGGAATATGTATCGGTGCAATAGGCGGCGTAAGCCGCTTATTGCATGCGGTCGTCGTCCAGGAAATCGGGTATCGGCATAACGGCTATGCCTTCCTGCATCAATTCTTCGCGCTCTTCGGGCGTGGCCGTGCCGCGTATCGCCCGCTCGGAAACCTCGCCCTCGTGCATAAGGCGCGCCTCTTGTGCGAAGCGATCTCCGACGTTCTCGGTGTCGCGCACCATCTTGCGTATGTGACGCATGATTTCAGCCTGAAGCTGCGCCAGTTGTTGTGCTGCGGGCGCAACCACGGTGCCGGCCGCATCGTTGTCACCGGACGGCTGGCCAGCGTGCACAGCAGGATTGCGTATATGGCTTACATTGAGCCTGGGCGCCGACAGTTTTTTGCTGACGCGGCCGCTGTTGCACACGGGGCAACTTAACAGCCCCTGCGCCTGCTGCGTTTCGTAGTTGCCGTCGGAGCCGAACCAGCCTTCGAAGACATGGCCCTGCTCGCATTGAAGATCGAAAACTTTTAAAGACATAACACCTATATGCGGGCGCCACGCCCGATTTCAAGCCGGCGACGCCCAAAAGCCACGCGCTGCCTTCCCCATTATAGGGTGATCATGCCTATAGGCGCGGCACCGCCGCCAGCAGCCGGCGGGTCTGGGCATGTTTAGGCGAGTGCAGCACGTCTTCAGTGCGCCCCGCTTCGATGATCCCGCCTTGATGCATGATGGCAATACGATCGGAAAGGTATTCGACCACGCCGAAATTATGCGTAATGAACAGATAGGCAATATTGAACTCGGCCTGCAAGGCTTTCAGTAAATCCAGTATTTGCGCCTGCACCGACACATCCAGTGCCGACGTGGGCTCGTCGCAGATCAGCACCCGAGGCTCTACCGCCAGCGCCCGCGCGATAGCCACACGCTGACGCTGTCCGCCGGAAAACTCATGCGGGTAGCGCTGGGCGGTATTGGCCGGCAGGCCGACCCGATCAAGCAAGTCGCGTATCTGCGCCTGGCGCTGCGCGCGACTGCGTTCGGGCCGCAAGGCGGCAATGCCTTCATCCAGAATTTCACCCACCAGCATGCGCGGGTCCAGTGAAGCATACGGATCCTGGAATACGATCTGGATTTCCTGGCGCAAGCGACGCAATGCTGCGCCACGTGCGGTCAACAGGTTTTCGCCGCCCAGAGTGGCCTGCCCGTCCACCGCAGCCTGTTTGTCCAGCAAGCGCAGCAAGGCCTTGGCAGTCGTCGTCTTGCCGCAACCCGACTCACCCAGCAAGGCCAGGGTTTCGCCGGGGAAAAGCTCGAAGCTGACATCCTTCACGATTTCGACGGGCGGCGCTGCACGCGAGAGGAAACCGCGCTTTCTGGTGTAAGCAACCGACAGCTTGTCGACCCGCAAGAGGGCTTGCGTACCGGTATTCAAGGCAGGCGCCGCAAGGGGATTACTGAATGCATTAGAGGCCGTGGATGCATCCGGCTCCGACAAGGGTTTGCCCCGCTTGGCGAAAGTGGGAATGGCGGCCAGCAACTGGCGCGCGTAGGGATGGCGCGGCGCGGCGAAAAAACTGGCTGCATCCACGGTTTCGACAATTTCACCGGCCCGCATCAAGGCGACGTAATCGGCCACATTCTTGACCACCGCCAGATCGTGGGTAATCAGCATAATCGCCAGACCCATTTCTTTCTGAATGTCGGCCAGCAGATCCAGTATCTGGGCCTGCACCGTCACATCAAGCGCAGTGGTGGGTTCGTCGGCAATCAAAAGCCGGGGTTCGGCCGCCAGCGCAATCGCGATCATGATGCGCTGCTTCTGCCCGCCCGAGAATTGAAAAGGGTAGTCGCCCAGGCGCTTGTCCGCCTCGGGTATACCGACCCGTTTCAGCCACCAGGCCGCCCTGTCGGCCAGTGCCTTGCCGCGATGGTGGGTGTGCGTGCGCAAGGTTTCAAACAATTGCTGCCCTATCGTCATGACCGGATTCAGGCTGGTGGACGGCTCCTGGAAAATAATGCCTATCTGGCCGCCCCGCACCTGGCGCATGCCCTGCTCCGACAGGCCATTGAGCTCAACCGCCCCCAAATGTATACGTCCAGCGGAAATACGCCCGGCATCGGGCAGCAGACGCAGCAAGGCCAGGGCCGTCATGCTTTTGCCGCAACCCGATTCGCCCACCAGGGCAAAGGTCTGCCCCCGGTCTATGGTCAGTTGCAGCGATTTCACTGCTTGGGTCATGCCGGCATCGCCGGCTATCTGCACGGACAGGTCATCGACCGACAGCACGGTATCCTGATCGCCAGATCCGGCAAACGCGGAGGTAAGTCCGTTCATGAATGGCCACCCTTGTCCGATCCGCCGGGCGCTGCACTTAACGCCGGGCCCGGACCGCCAGCGGGCGCGGCAAGGCGTTGCGGCCTGAAGCGGCGCATGCGCGGATCGAAAGCGTCCTGAACCGCATCTGCGAAGATGTTGGCCGACAGCACCAGGGTCAGCAAGAACACGAAGGCGCCCAGCAAATTCCACCAGATCATGGGGTCGCGCGACATTTCCAGCCGTGCCGAATCGATCATGGTGCCGAACGAAGGCGTGCTGGGGTCCACCCCTATGCCCAGGTAAGAAAGAACGGCCTCGTACAGCACCAGGCCGGAAAACTCCAGCACCATGGTGATCAGCACGATATGCATGAGATTGGGCAGCAGGTGGCGCCGCATAATGCGCCAGTGCCCGACTCCGAAGGCGCGTGCCGCCTGCACGTATTCCAGTTCGCGCAGTTTCAGGGTTTCTGCCCGTAACATGCGACACAGGCCCGCCCAGCCGGTCAGCCCCAGTATCATGCACAACAAAAACAGGCGCAGATCGGCGCGCGACGCCACCGTATCGAACATGCCCGGATTCTTGTCGATATAAACCTGCATCATCAGCACGCAGGCCGCAATCAACAACACGCCGGGAATGGAAGTAAGCGTGGTGTAGATATACTGAATCACGTCGTCGACCCGGCCTTTGAAGTAGCCCGCCGCAATGCCGAAACCCAGCGCGGGCGGCAGCATCGCCAGTGTGGTCAGCGTACCGATGACCAGCGCCGTGCGTATGCTTTTCAGACACTGCCATAAGACATCGTTACCCGTCCTGTCGGTACCCAGGACATGATAGTCGGCACCCAGGGTCAATGCCGTCCAGGCCAGCAGCAGGATCGCGCTGAGTGTGATCCACATGGCGCGCCATGGCACACCCGACTCGCCGCGCCACCATGACGACGCAGCGCGCGCCAGACTGCGCCGACGTCCAAGATGGCACAAGGTCAGCAACAGCGCGGCCAAGGCCGAGGCGCCCAGGCCGGCGGCAATGCCGCGCAACAGACGCTCATAGACATTGGCCACATGGTCGGCCGGACTGTCCAGCAGCAGGCCGGCGTGCTTTAAGCGCGGAAAGTCGCGCACAGGGCGGCCATCGATGATTTCCGTTTCCTTGACGAACTGGCGTATCGCCAGCGGCGACGAATAAGTTTTCTCGCGCTGCGCAAGCCGGGTCAGCGACAGCAGGTCGTCCAGCGCCGAACGCAACACCGGCGAATAGATGGCGGCCGATGCCTGTGCCTGCGAACCGTTGACTGGCACAGGCGGCAGCAAAGGGCGGTAGTGTACGGAATCGAGCACGCCGATTATTGCGAAGCCCGCCAGCACCACTGCCGCGCACATCGCCGAGGGCGTGCGGGCAACGCTGCCCCAGGCGGAACGCAAAGACGCGCTGCCCCGTATGCGCCAGCCGTAGCCCAACATGCCCGCCACCAGCATGAAAATAAAAATATCGGTCCACAGGAAAACGAACTTGGGCATACGCTACTCGAAGCGGACCCGAGGGTCGGCAAGTGTGTAGGAAATATCGGCCAGTATCAGCCCGACGATATACAGGGCAGACCCCAGAAACACCATGGCCCTGACTATGGAAAAATCCTGCGCATTGATGGCATCTATGGTGTAGCTGCCCAGGCCCGGAATGCCGAAGAACGATTCAGAGATAAGGCTGCCCATGAACAACAGCGGAATGGCCGAAACCGTGCCGGTCAATATGGGCAGCATGGCATTGCGCAGTATGTGCCTGAACAGCACCAGCCTTTCGGACAAGCCCTTGGCCCGCGCGCTGCGCACATAATCCTTGCCCGCCTCTTCAAGAAACAAGGTGCGATAAAAGCGCGCCTGGGAGCCCAGGCCCGAAATAATCCCGACCAGCACCGGCAACACCAGGAAACGCAGGCTGCCCCAGCCATCCACAAAGCCCGAATAAGGCACCCAGCGCAAAACCTTGGCAAACATCCACTGCCCCGCAATGATGTAGAACAGCCCCGATATGGACAGCAAAACCACGCACACGACCACACCAGCGAAATCCAGCCGGGTGCCTTTGAAGAAAACCAGCATCAACGCAAAGGCAATGCATACGAACAGGCCCAGCACAAAGGTGGGCAGCGCCAGTGCCAAGCTGGGCCCCATGCGCTCGCCGATTTCATGTCCTATGTCGCGGCCACCGTCCGAAAAGCCGAAATCGAAACGCAATAGCGGAACGGAGCGCGCAAAGAAAATCGTCTCGGTAAACTGGTCCGCCCCGCCGGCCTGGCTATTGAAAAACAGCGGCTTGTCGTAACCTCGTTCCGTCTTCCAGCGTTCGATCGCGCTGGGGCTGACGCGCTGCCCGCCTATGGAAAGGCGCGCCATGTCGTCCGGTGTATTCACCGCAAAGAACAAAACGAAGGTCAGCAGATTGACGCCGATCAGGATCAAAACGCCGTAGAGCAGGCGGCGAATAATATAGCGAATCATGGCTTTCTCGCGGTATCGGTGCCGGCCAGGGCGGTTGCACTGTCGCGCCGGCGCGCCACATGCCAGGCCATGACGCCGCCCACCGCCAGCAAGGCGGCCAGCAGCCACAAAGGCCACCAAACAGGCGCATTCCATTGCTTGATCTTCTGTGCGCGCAAGGCTGGATCGATACGAAAATACTGCAGCGTATTGCGCACCATCTGGGTGGGCTTGGCATTGCCGACCCAGGCCTGGTAGGCCCCGCCCGATTTTGGAAAATAGCCGAACATCCAGGGCGCGTCGGCCTGCACGATGGCCACCATCTGGTGCACCAGTTTTTCCTTTTCCGGGCCGTCGTCCAAAAAGCGCATTTGCTCGAACAGGCGGTCGAATTCGGGATTCTTGTAGTTCGATGCGTTTTCTCCGCCATTGGCGGCTTTGGCATTGGGGCCGTATAACAGGAACAGGAAATTCTCGGCATCCGGATAGTCGGCCACCCAGCCCCACATATACATTTGCGCACTGCCGTTGCGCATCTTGTCCTGGAAGCGGTTGTAATCGGTGGCGCGCACTTCAAGCTGCACGTTCAAAGCGCCCAGCTGCCGGCGCATCCAATCCAGCATCGCGCTGGAACCCATGCCGCCGGCCGAGTCGAAATACAGGATAAGCGGCTTGCCCGTCTGTGCGCTGCGCCCATCCGGATAGCCCGCCTCGCCCAGCAACTGCTTGGCGTAATCCAGCGGCCGCCTGACCGCCCGACCCTCTTCCAGTGTGTACACCTGGCGGTTCAGACCGTCGGGCAGGTCTTGATAGCCCAGCACGCCGGGCGGCACCGGACCGTACGCCACCTGGGCCTCATCATTCTCGAATATGGATACGAACTGCTCCCAGTCGAAGGCTATGCTGATGGCCTGACGCAGCTTGCGGTTTTTTTCCTGCTGCTCGGGTGTATCGCCCTTGCCCAAAACGGGGTCCAGCCAATTAAAGCCCAGATAGTAAAGCTGCGCCTCGGTGGCGCTGCGCAGTTGCAGGCCGTGGTCCTGGTAGAGCGAGGCCTTTTGCTGGGAATCGCCGGCCGCCACCCGCATGGCCACGCCGTAGTCCCCCCGCTCGATCTGCGGGATATCGTAATAGCCCTGAAGAAACTTGCCCATGAGCGGCACGCTTTCCTTTTCCATGGAAAAAACGACGCGATCCACAAAAGGAGTGAGCTTGCCGCAATCGTCCAGCAAGCCCGCCTGCCTGTCGCCGGGTTCGCCCTGGCAGGGATAGGGCTCGCCGCGGAAATTAGGATTACGCTGCAAGACGTGGCGGCGATTGACAATGGATTCCACCAGCATGTAAGGACCCGTGCCCACCGGCCAGGTGTTTAGCGATAGATTATGCTCGGCCATGCCGGGCTGATGATAAAAGCGATCGGCCTCCCAGGGTATGGGCGCCGTGAAGGTCATGGCCAGCCAGTACTTGAACTGGGGATACTTGCCTATGACCTTGATGCGCAAGGTATGCGGATCAAGCGCCTGCACTCCCTCGAAACCTTCTGTGCGCAGGTCCAGCCAGCCGCGTGCAGCGTCCGGCTGCGCTTGCGCCCGCAAGTCCTGGTCGATCTGCTTCAGGCGCTCGCCATAGGCACGCATGCCCACCACATGCTCGGCCATCACCCCGTAAATGGGCGACACGACACGCGGGCTGGCCAGCCGCCGGAAACCATAAACATAATCGTCGGCGGTCAGCTCTCGCGTTCCCTTGCGTTCGAAGTCATCCATGCCGAATTTGTTTTCAAGCTGATCGGGGCTTATGGGCCAGTATGCGTAAGTACCCGCGTCGTCGCGGGCAAAAGCGGGATGCGGCTGAAAACGGATACCCGGCTTGATGCGGATGTCGTAGACGCTAACGGCTACATCCTGGCCTGGCGCGTCGGCCGGCAGCGGCTGGCCACTTTTGTCGAAATAAGCAGGCGGGTCGATGGACGCGGCGGCGCGCGGTATAAGCTTGTAGGGCCGCGCCAGGTAATCGTAGCCATACAGCGGCTCATAGATCGAATAGGTGAACGGCGTCTCGTCGGTCGAATACGAGCTAGCCGGATCCAGGTACTTGGGCGAACGCTGGGTAAAGGCCGTATGCAGCACATTACCCTGTTCTTGTCCGTCGGCATAAGGACTGTTTACCGGCCTGGGTGAACAGCCCGCCAGCAGGCAAAACGCCAGCAAGGCGGATGCCAGTGCTCGCAGCGTTCGCGCGTCTAGCACTGTTGCTTCTGCCAGCACTGATAACGCCATACCCATGGCGCAACGGGATCGGGCTCTTGCCAGATACCCAGGCGCCGGCTCTTGGCCTGCCGCTCCAGCTCGGGCAGTTTGTCGTCGCGCATGAATTTTCCGCGCCCTTCCATATTGGCCCAAGCCATGCCGCTTTGAACCTGCTTGCGATTGGCGGTCGCGCCGCCCTCTAGGGGCACATCGCAAATATTGC
The DNA here is from genome assembly GCA_036570485.1 of Pusillimonas sp. Taxonomy (GTDB): domain Bacteria; phylum Pseudomonadota; class Gammaproteobacteria; order Burkholderiales; family Burkholderiaceae_B. The sequence continues at coordinate 7,392 of DATCYE010000027.1, forward strand.
GCTCGTAACGGTCGCGCTCAAAACACTGAATGGTAAGGGTCTTGCCGGCGATCAAGGCGGCCAGCGCATCTTTGGACGCCTGAGCGTGCCCCTGGCCGGGTCGCTCGCGGTCTTTAGTGGTCTCGGGCGCATCGATGCTGGCCAGCCGCACGCGCTGCTGCTTGCCCTGTACCAATAGCGTAAAGGTGTCGCCGTCGGCGATGCGAACCACGCGCCCCGTCAGTTGGTATTCGCCCGCTTGCGGCGCTACGCCGCCCGACGCAGCGCGGGCCTGGGCGGGCGGCTCGTTGAAGTCCATGATGCCGGTCGCCGCCAGCCCCGCTGCCACAACCAAGGTCAGCACCCGGGCCCAGCGCTTGGCCATCAGGGTGCCGAGCACCCGACGCAACACTACATTCAACACATTGTTCACTCGTTCACCGTATCGATACACGCTTATGCGCCCGACCTGGAAGCCGGCCGGGCTGGTCGATTATAGGGGTTGAGGGCCACCTGTAACAGCGGGTTGACCCCATGCGCGTTCAAGCACGCTGGCCAGCGCGAAAGGCGACGCAGCCAGCCCATAGACCCGTCCCCCAGGACCTGCATAACGGCTTTGTATAAAGGCGTCGGCCAGCTCCGGCGGCGCATGCCTGCGCAACAGCCCGGTTTGAACCAGCAGCACCAATTCCTGCGCCACATAGCGCGCCGCCGCCTCCAGATCGGCACCGCTGGACGCCAGCAGGGTCAACAGTCGCTGCAAATGCTCTCTTGGGGCGGCATCGTCGGCGGTATCGCGCTCAAGCGACGCGAACAGCGCCTGTGCAAGTTCAGGATGCCGCTTCAAGGCCCGCAAGACATCCAGGCACATGACATTGCCAGAGCCTTCCCAGATGGAGTTGACCGGCGTTTCTCGATACAGCCGCGCCATGGGGCCGTCTTCGATATAGCCATTGCCGCCCCATACCTCCATGCATTCGGCCACCGCCTCGATAGCGCGCTTGCATACCCAGAATTTCGCCGCCGGCGTAAGGATACGGCGATAAGCCAGATCCACAGGATCGTCGGACGGATCAAAAGCGCGAGCCAGACGCAAGGCCAGGGCGGTGGCCGCCTCGCTTTCCAGGGCCAGGTCCATCAATACGCTTTGCATAAGCGGCTGACGTATCAAGGATCGGCCAAACGCAATCCGGTGGCGTGCATGATGCAGTGCCTGCACAACGGCCTGCCTAAGCAGTGCTGTGCTGCCCAACACGCAGTCAAGCCGGGTATAGGAAGCCATCTCGACCAGTGTGGCAATGCCTCGTCCTTCTTCGCCGACCAGCACACCCGTGGCATCCAGGAACTCAACCTCGACGCTGGCATTGGATGCATTGCCCAATTTGTTCTTGATGCGCTGAATATGCACGGGGTTCTTGTTGCCATCGTCCAGCCAGCGTGGCACATAAAAGCACGAATAGGCGTCGTCATGCCGGGCCAGCACAAGATGGGCATCGGACATGGGCGACGAAAAAAACCATTTGTGCCCAAGCAAGCGATAAGGCTGCCCGCGCCCCGGCAGCCCCAAGGGTTCGGCCCGTGTAGTATTGCTGCGCAAATCCGAACCACCCTGCTTTTCGGTCATACCCATGCCCACCATCATGGATGTCTTGCGCGACAGCGGCGCATCGTGTTCGTCGTACTGCAAGGAATACAAACGCGAGGACACCGTGGCGAACCAGTCTTCTTTTTGCAGAACGGGGATGGCCGCCGAAGTCATGGTGACGGGACAGAGCGAACCGGCCTCGACCTGACCGTGCATAAGGTAGGTCGCCGCGCGCGCTACCTGCGCGCCGCTCTGTGGAGTCGACCAGGCGCTGCTGTGCATGCCTTGCAGGAAAGCCATGCGCATGAAGCGGTGCCAGGCGGGATGGAAACGGACCCGGTCCACCCTATGCCCCTGCCTGTCATGAGTTTCCAGTTCCGGCCTGAAGCGATTGGCATCGTGAGCCAATGAAAAGGTTTCCTTCAGGCCCAGACGGGCTCCGTAATGTAAAAGCGCCTCGCGGTGGGCCTGCGCCCCTTCTCTTATTACGCCCTCTTGCAGCGCGGTGTCGCTGGCATACAGGTTGTAGTCGCCCAGTTCGGGAACCTGGTTGGTCACTTCGTGCGTAGTCCAGCTCATGGTGCACCTCGCATGCCGCCAGTAGCGGCTTATAACCACTTGGCTTTCTTGAATTTCCAGTACAGCACCGCACAGGCTGCAAAGGTAGCGCCCATGACCGTCGGGTAGCCATAGGCCCAGCTTAACTCGGGCATGTCCTGGAAGTTCATGCCGTATATGCCCGCAACTGCGGTGGGGACCGCCAAAATAGCCGCCCAGGCCGCCAGCTTGCGAGTGGTGTCCGTCTGCTGCGATTGACCTATCATCAGACTGGCCTCAAATGCGAAGGCCAGGGCCTCGCGCAGGCTGTTGATGAATTCGTTGGCGCGTAGAACGCGATCGGCCACTTCACCGAAATAGCCTTGGCTGTCGGCACCGATATTGCGCATCTCCACGCGCGAGAGCCTCCGACAGATTTCGGCCATGGGAGCCAGGGCCGTGTGAATGCGCAACAGGTCGCGGCGCTGCCGGTAAAGCCGCCTTATGTCGCTTTCGCGGAATCCGCGCAACAGCAATTGCTGCTCGACCCCTTCCACCACGGTTTCCAGCTTGGTCAGCGCCGCCACATATCGGTCGACCAACAGATCCAGCAATGCAGAGGCCACATAGTCGCTGCCCCGCCCCAGGAACTCGGGCGAGTTCTCGAGCAGATCCCGCAATTCGTGATGGCTGGCCGTCGAGCCGCGCCGTATGGTCAGAAGATAGCCCTTGCCGATCAGTATCTGCGTATCGCCGAAACTGGGCCGCAAATTTTCGACCTCGACGGTGATGGCCACGATCAGCGTAAGTTCTTCGTATTCAACGACCTTGGGCCGGCGGTGCGGCGACGCGATTTCTTCCAGCGCCTTGCGCGAAAAGCCCAGACGGCTGCCGATTTGCTCCAGCAGAGCCGGCTCGGGGTCTTTCAGGCCCACCCAAAGCAAACCGCCGGAGCTCGCCGCGCTTGCATCGATCCGATCCAGCGGCACCTGCTCGGGCGCGCGACCGGGGCGATACAGTACGGATGCAATCACTGCCTTATCGGCAGGCTCAAAAACCGCGCTATTG
>DATCYE010000028.1:0-3303 GCA_036570485.1 Pusillimonas sp.
CTTCAAGAAAGGCCCGCTTGTTGGCCAGTCTCTGGATTTTTCCACTGGATGTTCTGAGCACCGATCCGGGCGCGACCAGCACCAGCTGCGACAAGGGCAGCTCCAGATTCTGCCAGATCGCCTGCACCACCGTCTGAATAATGGGATCGGTCGACTCGCCGCGTCGAGAGCGTTCAAGCTCTTGCACCAGCACGACTTGTTCTCGCCCGCCGTCGGTTTGCGCGGCTATTGCAAAGGCGGCGCCGTTATCGCGGCGCAAAGCATCGTGCGCGTTCTGCGCCACGCGTTCAATGTCGTGGGGATAAAAATTGGCACCGCCAAGAATAATGAGGTCTTTGATGCGCCCCGTCACGAACAGCTCGCCATCTTCCAGCACGCCCAGGTCGCCCGTGCGTAAAAACATTCCCGCACTTTCCTCGCCGGCGATGACGGCCCCGAAGACCGCGGCGGTTTCCTCTGGCCGCCGCCAGTATCCCTGCGCAATCGTCGGGCCGCCCACCCAGATTTCGCCCACCGTATGCGCAGGGCAACGCTTAAGGGTTTCAGGGTCGACGATTGCAATGGGCACATCGGCCAAGGCTTGTCCGCTGCCCGGCATCCTGCGGCCGCCCGCCACGCCCTTATCCAGAATACGCACCTGGCCCCGTTCCAGGGCCGCCACATCGAAGCAACGCATGACCGGCTCGGCGCCCACGGGATTGCCCGTCACGGCAAGCGTGCTTTCGGCCAAGCCGTAGGCGGGTGCAAATGCCTCGCGCCGAAAGCCATAAGCATGGAACTGGGCGCTGAACTCTTCCAGCACAGCCGGGTTGATTGGCTCGGCAGCGTTCATCGCCATGATCAGGCGGCTTAGATCCAGCTCTGTTCTGTCTTCGGGTTTGATGCGGCGGCAGCATAAGTCGTAGGCAAAGCTGGGCGCCGCCGTGTGCGTACCCTGGTAACGCGACAAGGCCGATAGCCACATCAGGGGTTTCTGCAAAAAGGCATTGGGCGCCATCTGCACTGACGCACAGCCCGAATACAAAGGCTGCAGCAAGCCGAAGATCAAACCCAGGTCGTGAAAAGCCGGCAGCCAGCTGACCATGGTCGAGTCGGTACCCAGGGCCCAGGCCGCCTGCATGCGCTCCATGTCCTGCACCAAATTGCCGTGGCTGACGCGCACGCCTTTGGGCTGGGCTGTAGATCCCGACGTGTACTGCAGAAAGGCGATGTCGTCCGGCCCCACGTCTGTTGGGGCCAGTTGCGGCTCGTCGGGCAGGTGATCAGTGGGTATCCATTCCAGTGCACCCAGTTCGGCACTGGACTCGCGCCACTCTTGCGTTGCCCCCATCATGTCCTGGCTGGTCAGCGCCACACGCGCCATCGAATCGCCGGCCACGGCCACCAAACGATCGATCAGCCGATTGCGCCGGGGTGGATTAATGGGTGTCGCCAGCCGGCCGCTCCATAGGCAGGCCATGAAGGCGGCCAAAAATTCCGGCCCTGCCTGAAACACCAACAGCACGGGTTCTCCGGGCGAGGTGACGCGCCCGATATGCGCGGCAATAGCGCGTGTACGCGCCGCCAGATCACCCGCCGTCCATCGACACTGCTCGCCGCCCTGGCTGTCCAGAAACGCATAAGACCATCGGTCGGCTGGATCGGCTGCCCGTTTTTGCAGGATGCGAGGCAACAAGACGGAGGTGCTGCTCCGGGTTGATTTGTTCATGGCGGCATATCCTTGGATCACTATCGGTTGGTGCCGGAACCTCCGGAGGCGGCATCGGATTTGGCTTTGCGCATGGCAAGCCGGCGTCCCATCAATTCATCGAGCTTGGCGTCCAGGCGGCGATCGAGCGTGGCGGCTATTTCCTTTTCCAGCTCGGTCTGTTGATCGCTGCTTCGACTCAGATCGGCGATATGACGCAGATCGTGTCGGCTCAGAGACAACAACAAGCAGGGGTAGCGGGTTCGATACGTAGTCGGGTTGGGAACATCTTCGAGCAGTGCGAATTCACCCAGGAAGTCGCCGACCTCCAGGATCTCCATGAGCAAGGTCGAGTCGTCTGCCAGACGCACCGAACTTTCCACACTGCCGCGAGCAATGATATAAAAGCGCCCCGCCGTTGTTCCTTCTTTGATCAATACCGTGTCGGCCTCGACCTCTTCGACCCGCAGCATGCTGCGCACACGTTCCAGATCGCTTTGCGGAGCACTGGAAAACAGGGGTATCTTGCGCAGCCGCTCGACGCTGATGTCCACGTCATTGCCCGCGTTGGCAATCGAGATATCGGCCTGCTTTTCCCACATGCCAGCATACACGCCGTTGCCGCGGACCAGGTCGTTGTGCTTGCCGTGTTCGACCAGACTGCCGTCCTTGAACACGCAGATCAGGTCCATCTCGGGACACGATGCCAGGCGGTGCGTTACGGAAAACAGTGTGCGATCGGCGCTGATCTTGGACAGCGTGCTGTTGATGGCCGCTTCCGCCTCGGCATCGAGCGCCGACGTTGCTTCGTCCAGCAGCAAGATTTGCGGATCGCGCAGCAAGGCGCGAGCGATGACCACACGCTGACGCTGTCCTCCTGAAAGCAACTTGCCGCCTTCGCCCACATTGGTTTCGTAGCCATTGGGCAGCGACATGATGAAGTCATGGATCTCGGCGGCCCGCGCTGCGTCCTGAATTTGCTGATCGCTGGCGTCCATGCTGCCTATGCGGATGTTGTAGGCGATAGAGCCTTCGAACAGAGTGGTGTCCTGATTGACCACGGCCATCAGGGAGCGCAGGGACTGATTGCCGATATCGCGGATATCGGTATCGTTCAGCATTACGCTGCCGCTCATGACGTCATAGTTGCGCGACAGCAGATTGATGACCGTACTTTTTCCGGAGCCCGACGGCCCGACCAGAGCTATGCGCTTTGGAACAGGTGTTTCAAGCGTGACGTCCTGAAGGTTGATTCGGTCGCCGCTATAGCTGAACGACACGTCGTTGAACGAAACCCGCGTCAACGGGCCTTCGAAAGCCGTGTCTACGGTGGTGGCCCCAGGCGCTTCGTCCGGTTGAGCCAGCACGGTGTTAACGCGTTGCCAGCTGCCGACCCCCTGAATGGCTGTCGGCAGTAGCGCAGCGATGGCGCCGGCAGAACCACCAAAGGCCAGCAAAAGCCCTATATAGGCAACGACCACGCCGCCCGATACGGTGCCGCTTAATGAAAGAATGGCGCCCAGGCCTATGATGCCCAGCTGCGCCGCACTGATCGCGAAAACCGTTACGCGCCCGGTAAACTCGCCCATCAGATATTGTTTATGGCTGGCCTTGTA
>DATCYE010000029.1:0-14049 GCA_036570485.1 Pusillimonas sp.
CACGGCATTGACGCCGAACAGCACACCCTCGGGAAACATGCGATGTTCCGCCAGGGTAATGCCGGGTTCGTCGGCCGACAGGCCGGTGGCCTGGTCGATGTTGGGTATGGGGCAGCGTGCACAGCGCTTCACGAAGGCGAATTCCATGTTGCCCACCCGCATGCCTGACAGATAGTCTTCTTCGTAGGCCTCCAGACCCTGCAGGACGATGTTCGGACGAAAGCGGTTCATCGGCACAGGCGCTTGTCCTTTTGCATGCAGGCGCCGGTTCAGCTCGTCCAGTGAGCCTTGGCTGGTGACTAAAAAAGGAAAGCCGTCGGCGAAGCCGAAGCGATGCCTCAAGGGAAAGTCAGCCGCCGTGTCGCCATGTTTTTGGCGCCAGCCTTCTACATGCGGCAAGCTGGCGACCCGTTCGGCTTCCGGGTGTACCCGCAACAGGCGGCATGGCAGGCCCAGGAAGCGGGTAAGCCAGTCGGCGGGGCCGTCGCCTTCGTCGAATCCCAGTGTGTCCGATTGCCAGATCCGTACCGGTACCTGTGCCGGATCGGAGGTGTCAGTCAGCCAGGGCACCATGAGGGTGGGCATGCCGGGTGCATCCAGTGTCAGGTCGCCGGCCTGAAAGCCAGGCTGTATCAAGGCCATCCGGGCGTACTGACGCTGCGTCATGAACAGGCCGCTTCCATCGACGATGACCCATTGCCTGTCCAGTAGCAGCCCGCTTTGGCTGAGATTTGCCTGGGCATGCTCGATGCCCGCGCAGGATTTGACCGGATAGCTGTACAGGCTAAGAATGGAGACTGTCATGGTGTGTTCAGAAAAATGGAGCTTTTGATCGAAAGGGTGCCGTGCCTATGTCTTAGCGCATAATACCGCTTTCATAAAAGCATTCATCAAGGATTTGCATGCCTTTTAAAGACTGGCTGGCGGCCCTGGTCGTGGTGACGGTCTGGGGTCTGAACTTTGTGGTCATCAAGGTCGGTTTAAGCGAAGTGCCGCCTTTGTTATTGGGCGCCTTGCGTTTCATATTCGTGGCCTTTCCCGCCGTCTTCTTTATCAGGCGCCCCTTGTTGCCCTGGCGCACCATAGTTCTTTACGGCCTGACCATCAGCCTTGGTCAGTTCGTGTTTCTTTTTACGGCCATGTACGTGGGCATGCCGGCGGGCCTGGCCTCGCTGGTCTTGCAATCGCAGGCCTTCTTCACGGTGCTGATCGCCGCCGTGCTGCTGGGCGAGGGTGTGCGCTGGCCCAATGTGGTGGGCATGGCGGTGGCTGTCGCCGGGCTGGTGCTGATTGAACGGGGCGCCGCGCCCGGATCTATGTCGGTGCTGGGCTTCGTGCTGACGTTGGTCGCAGCGCTAAGCTGGGCGGCCGGTAATATCGTGGTCAAGACTGCCGGCAAGGTCGATATGCTGGGCCTGGTAGTGTGGGGCGCCTTGATTCCGCCGGTACCCTTTCTGATCCTGTCGTGGTTTATCGAAGGCCCGCAAACCATGGCGGCCAGTCTGGAAAATATCAGCCATGTAGGCATTTTGTCCGTTGCCTATCTGGCCTTAGTGGCGACTATAGTGGGTTATGTGCTGTGGGGGCGATTGCTGGCCCGTCATCCAGCCAGTAAAGTGGCCCCTTTAAGCCTGTTGGTGCCGATGCTGGGTTTGATTTCGTCGGCCTGGTTCTTGGACGAACAACTGGCTGCGGTGCAATGGCTGGGAGGCCTGGTTGTTATGTTTGGCCTGGCGGTTAACGTATTCGGCCAGCGCTTGCTGCGCGGCCTTGCGGGCGTTGCCAGGGGTCTGCGTTAAAATTGGCCTAGGCAGGGCTTGCTGCCGTGATTCCTTTTCTTGATTACAGGATGGCAAAATGAAATTTGATCGGTCGGGCGTGGACGCGCTGATGGAAATAACCAAGCGTCCCGAGCTGGTTTTTGTGCGCGGGCAGGGCTCGTGGCTGGAAGACCACAACGGCAAGCGATACCTGGATTTCGTGCAAGGCTGGGCGGTTAACTGCCTGGGGCATTGCCCTGCAAACGTGGTCAAGGCCATCAATGAGCAAGCCGCCCTGCTGATCAATCCGTCGCCGGCTTTTTACAACCAGCCCTCTATGGAGCTGGCCAAACGCCTGACCGGTGCATCGTGCTTCGATCGCATCTTCTTTGCCAATAGCGGTGCCGAAGCCAACGAAGGCGCCATCAAGCTGGCGCGCAAATGGGGCCAGGTGCGTCGCAACGGCGCCTACAAGATCATTACGTTTGACCATGGTTTTCATGGCCGCACGCTGGCGACCATGTCGGCATCGGGCAAGCCGGGCTGGGACACCATTTTCGCGCCTCAGGTCGATGGCTTCCCCAAGGCCGACTTGAACGACATCGACTCGGTGCGCGCGCTGGTCGACGACAAGACGGTTGCCATCATGCTGGAGCCCGTGCAGGGCGAAGCGGGTGTCATTCCGGCAACTACAGCGTTCATGCAGGCCTTACGCAAGCTGGCCGACGAAAAAGGCCTGTTGCTGATTGTGGACGAAGTCCAGACCGGCCTGGGTCGCACCGGCAAGCTGTTCGCTTACGAGCTTTCCGGCGTCACGCCCGACATCATGACACTGGGCAAGGGCATAGGCGGGGGCGTGCCCCTGGCGGCGCTTTGCGCCCGCGAAGAAATATCGGTGTTCTCGCATGGCGATCAGGGCGGCACCTACAACGGCAATCCCCTGATGACAGCGGCCGGTGTGGCGGTTTTCGATACGCTTACGGCGCCTGGCTTCCTGGATTCGATCAATGCGCGTGCCGCGCAATTGTCCCAAGGCCTGTTGGCCTTATCCAGCAAGTGGGGCATGAAGGGCGAGCGCGGCGAAGGCCTGTTGCGCGCCCTGATACTCGATCGCGACGACGGCCCGGCCATCGTCGACATGGCACGCGACTGGAGCTCCGAAGGCTTGTTGTTGAATGCGCCGCGCCCCAATCTGTTGCGCTTCATGCCGGCCTTGAATGTTACGGCCGACGAAATCGACCTGATGCTGGCGCGTCTGGACGAAGTGGTTGCCAAGGTACGGGCTTAGGGACGCTCTGAACAAGTCCCGGCGTTGTAGCCGATAAGAAAACGGCAGCCCATGTGGGCTGCCGTTTTTGTTGTAGCGCCGTTCGGCGCTTGGGCGGTGCAGCTGTTAAGCCTGCTGCGCCTTTACGACCTGTCGCCATTGATGCAGCAAGGGTTCGGTGTAGCCGTTGGGCTGCTCCAGACCCTTGAACACCAGGTCGCAGGCCGCCTTGTAAGCCGCAGACGTATCGAAGTTGCCGGCCATGGGTTGGTACAGGGGATCGCCGGCGTTCTGACCATCGACCACTGCCGCCATGCGCTGCATGGTTTCTGTGATTTGTTCTTTACTGACGATGCCGTGACGTAGCCAGTTGGCCATGTGCTGGCTGGAAATACGCAGCGTTGCGCGGTCTTCCATCAGGCCCACGTTGTGGATGTCGGGTACCTTGGAGCAGCCTATGCCCTGGTCGACCCAGCGCACCACATAACCCAGTATGCCCTGCGCGTTGTTGTCCAGTTCTTCCTGGATTTCTTGCGCCGACCAATTGGTGTCCGTTGCGACAGGGATGGTCAGGATTTTGTCGAGCAGGGGCTCGGACTTGCCTTCCATGCCGCGCTGGACTTCTTGCACATCGACCTGGTGGTAATGCAGGGCATGCAGTGTGGCTGCGGTGGGAGAGGGCACCCAGGCCGTATTGCCGCCTGCCTTGAGGTGGCCGATTTTTTGCACCAGCATGTCGGCCATCAGGTCGGGCATGGCCCACATGCCTTTACCGATCTGGGCCTGGCCGCGCAGGCCGCATTCAAGGCCGGTCTGTACGTTGTTGCGTTCGTAGGCGTCGATCCAGGTGCTGCGCTTCATGTCGCCCTTGCGCACCATGGGGCCGGCCTCCATGGAGGTGTGCATCTCGTCGCCGGTGCGATCCAGGAAGCCGGTGTTGATGAAGGCGACACGTTCGCGGGCCTGGGCGATGCAGGCCTTCAGATTGGCGCTGGTGCGGCGCTCTTCGTCCATGATGCCCATCTTGATGGTATTGGGCGCCAGGCCCAGCAGGGCTTCGCTGCGGGAGAAGAGTTCGCTGGCGAACGCGACTTCGTCTGGGCCGTGCATTTTGGGTTTGACGATGTAAATGGAGCCGCTGCGCGAATTGCCGCCCAGCTTCAGGTCGTGCATGGCGATCAGGGATGTGAATACCCCATCCAGTATGCCTTCCGGCACCTCGTTGCCTTGCTCGTCGAGCACGGCCGGGTTGGTCATAAGGTGACCCACGTTGCGGATGAACATCAGCGAACGGCCGTGCAAGGACTGGGTGCTGCCGTTCAGATCGGTGTATTGGCGATCGGGGTTCAGGGCGCGGGTGAAGGTCTTGCCGCCTTTGCTGACTTCTTCGGTAAGCTTGCCGGTCATCAGGCCCAGCCAGTTGCGGTAGGCGCAAACCTTGTCCTGGGCATCGACTGCCGCAATGGAGTCTTCGCAATCCATGATGGTGGTAATGGCCGATTCCAGCAAGACGTCTTTGACGCCGGCCGGATCCTGCTTGCCGATGGGATGGCTTTTATCGATCTGCACTTCGAAATGCAGACCGTTGTGCTTGAACACCAGCGCCTCGGGCGCGGCCGCATCGCCGCGATACCCTAGAAGCAGCGCGGGCTGGGCCAGGGTGGTCTGCCCGCCAGATTTCAGCGTAACCTGCAATTTTCCGTTCACTACGGCGTAGGCGGTGGCCTCGGTATGCGAGCCCTGGGCCAGGGCAATGCTGTCGTCCAGAAATTGACGCGCAAAGGCGATGACCTTGGCGCCCCGCACGGGGTTGTAGCCGCCGGCACGCCCGGCACCGTCGGTTTCAGCGATGGCATCGGTGCCGTAGAGCGCGTCGTACAGGCTGCCCCAGCGTGCATTGGCGGCGTTCAGTGCATAGCGCGCATTGGTGATGGGCACCACCAGCTGCGGCCCTGCCTGTTGGGTAACTTCAGTGTCGACCTTGCTGGTCTTTACCGCGACCGAGGCGGGCGCTTCTTGCAAGTAGCCGATCTGGCGCAGGAAGGCCTGGTAGGCGCCGGCATTCTTGATGGGACCGGGGTTCTGGCGATACCAGTTGTCCAGCTCGGCCTGCAGCGTGTCGCGTTGGGCGAGCAGTGCGCGGTTCTTGGGCGCGAGGTCGTGAACCAGCTTGTCGAAACCGGACCAGAACGCGTCGGATGCAACACCGGTGCCGGGCAGGGCCTCGCGCTCGATAAATTGATAAAGCTCGGTGGCAACCTGAAGTCGCTTGCAAGTGGTTCGTTCGGTCATCGCAGTTCCTTTGAAGACGGTTGATAAAAATTCGGGCGCACGCCGCGACGCCACCGGGCTCGGTCTGTATAGGCCTTGTAACCTGGAGCGAGTAGACTTGTTGTCAGGGTTTGCGCAAGACAAGATAGAGCGGCAGCGGCTATCAAGGCGGATAGCGCAAGCCTATTATGGACTGGACCGTAAAAGTACTCAACACCATCCAAAGTCAAAGCACTTGCTACTAAAAGTTCCTTATTTGGCACTTATTGCATATGTTTGAGGCGCGACTGCGCATTTCTTTCTGACTATCTCGAACACAGGAGAACTTCATGAAGAACCAATTGAAACTGATCGGTGCGCCGTCGGCTTTGCTGCTGCTGGAAGGCTGGTCGGCGATCGAAGGGCGTGATGCCATACACAAAACCTTCATTTTCAAGAATTTCAATGAAGCATTCGGGTTCATGACTCAGGCGGCCATGCAGGCTGAAAAACTGGATCACCATCCTGAATGGATGAATGTCTATAACCGGGTCAGCGTTACATTGACCACCCATGATGCCAAGGGGGTTACCGAGCGCGATGTTGCGCTGGCGCTGTTCATGGATCAGTTGGTCTGACTTGCTGCGCCCGGTAGCCAGGCGACCAGCACGGATACCGTTGCCAGCGAAAGCACTGTCGAGATCAAAATGGCTCGCGAGGTAATCGCGGGCTCGCGCTCGTACAGCTTGGCCAGCATGAAGGGGCCGGTGCCAACGGGCAGCGCGGCCAGCAAGACTGCGGTTGTGGCCCACAGGGGCGGCATATCGAACACCCAGTACACCAGAACGAAGGCGATCAACGGGTGCAAAAACAGCTTCAATGCCACGATGCGCCAGACGGCGCCATGATGCTCGGTGGGCTGGTCTTGTGCCAGAAAAAGACCTATTGTGATCAGCGCGCAGGGGCTTGCGGCCGCACCCAGCAGGGTCGTGAATTGTTCGACGGCGTAGGGCAGCGGCCATTGCAGAACGGCCACCAGCGTACCCAGCAGGGGCGCGGCGACCAGCGGATTGCGCAGCAGCGAAAACGCCACCTTGCGCACAGTACGCAGCACGTTGGGCGAGCCCAGCAGATCGATTTCGATCAGTACGATAGAGAAGGCGAACAGCACGCAGGCGGTCAGCAGGGTAGTGATGATGACCGGTGGCAGGCTGGCTTCGCCAAACAGCATCAGGCACAGCGGGATGCCCATGAACCCGGCGTTGGAATACGATGCAGCCAGTCCTTCGATGCTGGCATCGGCCAGTCGTCCGCTGCGTCGGCGATCCAGAAAGTAGGACACCAGGAAGACGGCGGCGATGGCCAGTGTGGAGGCGGCGACGAAGCCCGGCTGCTTGACTTGATCCCAGGTGATTTTGGCCATAGCCTGGAACAGCAGTGCGGGCAGGGCCATCCAGACGACGAATTTGTTCAGGCTGTCGACTGCGCCGGCCCCCAATAGCCGCTTCCGTGCGGCAAGGTAGCCGAGCAATATGAGCGCGAACAGGGGGAAAACGGCATTGACGATGACGCTCAAGGTGGGTTCCGGCCGATGAGTTCAGATCGATCGTATTAAAGCAAATATTTGTCTGCCGTGGTGGCATTGCTCCGGCCGGGCAACATATAGTGTCATAGTAGATTTATATATTGTCATTTTTTCGGGTAGCGCATTTATGTTCGATTCTTCGGATTCCATCGATTCCACCGTCCTGCCCCCCGCCATCCACTTCAAGAGCTTCACGGATGCCCGGGCGGCCGTCGAGCGTCTGGTGGAGATCTATGCGCGCAATACGGCCTTCATACGCGAGCAGTTCGCCAAATATGCAAAAGGCGATTCCAGCGTAAAGCTGCGTGTGCGCGCTTATTACCCGGCCATACGCATCAAGGTGAATACCTACCAGGAAGTCGACAGCCGCTTGTCGTACGGCCATCTGGTCGAGCCGGGCGGGTACATGACCACGGTGACCCAGCCCGCTCTTTATTTTGATTATCTGCTTGAGCAAATAGGCCTGCTGATCAAGAATCACGGAGTGCCTGTAGAGATCGGCGAGTCCGACATGCCCATACCGCTGCATTTTTCCTTCGGCGATGGGCAATATGTTGAAGAGGTGTATTCCGATAGGCTGCTGGGCGACTCATTGCGCGATCATTTCGATGTGCCCGAACTGGCCGTTACCGATGACGCCATCGTGAATGGTACGTGGCAGGGCAAGCCGGGCGAACCGCAGCCGCTGGCGCCCTTTACCGCACCGCGCGTGGATTATTCCCTGCATCGCTTGCAGCATTACACGGCGACGGCCCCAGAGCATTTTCAGAATTTCGTGCTGTTCACCAACTACCAGTTCTACGTCGACGAGTTCTGCCAGTGGGCCAAGGAAACTCTGGCCCAGGGCGAGGGCGGCTATACGGCGCTGGTAGAGCCGGGCAACCTGATTACCTGCGCCGGCGCGGATGCGCAGCGCACCGGCGTGCCGCTGACGCGCATGCCGCAAATGCCGTCCTACCACCTGGTGCGCGACAAGCACATGGGCATCACGCTGATCAATATCGGCGTGGGGCCGTCCAATGCCAAAACCATTACCGACCATGTTGCGGTATTGCGTCCTTCCGCATGGCTGATGCTGGGCCATTGCGCAGGCCTGCGCACCACCCAACGCCTGGGCGACTATGTGCTGGCTCACGGTTATGTACGCCAGGATCATGTGCTGGACGACGACCTGCCCATCTGGGTGCCGGTGCCGCCGCTGGCCGAGATACAGATCGCGCTGGAACAGGCGGTGGCCGACGTTTCAGGTCTGTCGGGCTGGGAGCTGAAGAAGATCATGCGCACCGGCACGGTGGCGTCCATCGATAATCGCAATTGGGAGCTGCGCGACCATCACGAGCCCGTGCAGCGTTTATCGCAGTCGCGCGCGATCGCGCTCGATATGGAATCGGCCACCATCGCCGCCAACGGCTTTCGCTTTCGCGTGCCTTACGGCACCTTGCTGTGCGTGTCCGACAAGCCCTTGCACGGCGAACTGAAACTGCCGGGTATGGCCAGCGATTTTTATCGCACCCAGGTCGGCCAGCATCTGCACATAGGCATACGGGCGCTGGAGCTTTTACGCGACATGCCGCGCGAGCGCTTGCATTCGCGCAAGTTGCGCAGCTTTATAGAAACAGCATTCAAGTAAGACTTGGGCGGCTTTCCCTGCGTTGCGGGAAAGCGCGCCTTGTTGGAGTAAGAAAATGAAATCGGTTTACTTGGCGGGCTTTGACGTATTTAGGCCCGACGCCCGGGAATGGGGCGCAACCATGAAGGATTTGTGCAGCAAGTATGGGTTCAACGGTCTGTATCCCCTGGACAACGAGGCGCCCCGCAGCCTGGCGGGCTCTGAATTGGCCTTATGGATATACCGGGCCAACATCGCCCTGATTCAAAAAGCCGACTTGGTGGCGGCTAATATGAATGCATTTCGCGGTGCCGAGCCGGATTCGGGCACGGCCTTCGAGGTCGGCTACGCTGTGGCGCTAGGCAAGCCGGTCTGGGCTTATACCGACGACTCGCGCCCGCTGGTGCAGCAGATTCCCGCCATACGCCAGCCGGGCGGTTCGGTTCACACCGACACCCAGGGCTACACCATAGAAGATTTCGGACTTAACCTGAACCTGATGATAGCCTGCAGCTCGCAGGTGGTTACCGGTACGGTGGAGGATTGCCTGAGCGAGATGGCCGCGCACGCTTGACTGCTCTGCAATGCAGGTGCAACGCCGGGTTTACAGCGGTTTTGGCCAAAGCCCTGAGGCAAAATACAAGGCGCCCCGCACAGCTGTGCGGGGCGCCTTGTATTTGGGTTGCTTACTTACTTCTTCCGGGCGGCAATGTCCTTCTGCGCCTGGTTGACCAGGTCTTCGCCTATGGTTTTTTTCCATTTTTCGAACACGGGCTTGGTGACCTTCACGAAGGCTTCGTGCTGTTCAGGCGTCAGGCTGGTAACGGTAACGCCATGGCTTTCGATGTCTTTCAGCATGGAAGGATCTTCGGGCGTTACGCCTTTGCGGGCGATGACGATTTCCTGCTTGCCGGCTTCGATGGCGGCTTCACGCACGATCTTGCGATCGGCTTCGGTCCATGATTCCCACACCTGCTTGTTCACCACGAACACCAGCGGATCGGCGACATAGTTCCACAAGGTCAGGTGCTTTTGCGCGACGTCGTACAGCTTGGCGCCGGCATAGATGGACAGAGGGTTTTCCTGCCCGTCCACAGCGCCGGTGGCCAGCGCGGGTTGTGCGTCGGCCCAGCTCATTTGAGTGGGGTTGGCGCCCAGAGCGGTGAAGGTGTCGATGTACAGGGGCGAGCCGACCACGCGCAGCTTCATGCCTTTCAAGTCTTCAGGCATTTTTACATCGCGTTTGGAGTTGCTGAGCTGACGATAGCCGTTTTCACCCCAGGCCAGGGGCACGACGCCGGCCTTTTCGATGTCCTTGAACAGCGCTTTGCCCACTGCACCATGAATCAGCGCATCGATGGCGGCGTAATCGGGCATCAGGAAGGGCAGCGAGAACAGGTTCAGTTGCTTGACTTGCGGCGACCAGTTGATGGTGGAACCGATGGCCATGTCGATGATGCCCTGGCGGATGGCGGTGAACTCGCGCGTTTGATCGCCCTGCACCAGCGAAGTGCCGGGATAGATCTTGATATTGATGCGCCCGTCAGTGCGTTCCTTGACCAGTTTGGACCAGATTTCAGCCCCTTGGCCCCACGGGAAGGCGGTGCCGACCACAATGGACAGTTTGTATTCGGATTTATAGTCGGCCGCATGGGCGGCGGACGTGGCGCCAAGCGCTGCCACCGCGCAGGTGATGGCGCCAAGCATAGTACGGATTTTCATGAGGTCTCCTCTCGGGTGTAATGCATATAAGAGCCGGAGGCGCTATGCCGCCGGCCGATTAAGCTTGCTAGAAGCCAAGGTATCGAGGCAGCCACAGGGCCAGCTCCGGGAACAGAATAACCAGTATCAACACCAAAAGCATCGACGCCAGCAGCCAGCCCACCCAGCGCACGGTGCTTTCCATGGGGACTTTGGCGATGCGGCATGACACCATCAGGTTGACCGCCAGAGGGGGGGTGAATTGCCCCACGGCTACCATCAGCGTCAGGATTACGCCGAACCATACCGCGTCCCACTGATAGGTGTTGGCAATGGGCATGAGCAGCGGCACAAAGATCAGAAAGATGGATATACCGTCCAGGAACATGCCTAGAATGATCAGCAGCACGATCAGCAGCGTCAGCACACCGTATTCGCCCAGCCCCGAATTGACGATGGCCTGCGTGATGGGGTCGATCACGCTAAGCGTGGACAGGGCCCAGGCAAAGATGCCGGCCAGCGTCACGACCAGCATGATGACGGCGGAAAGCTCGGCGGCTGCGCGCAAGATCGTGAACAGATCGCGTGCTTTTATGGTGCGATGCACGCACATACCCACGAAAAGCCCGTAAAAGACAGCCACGACAGCCGCTTCGGTGGGCGTGAAATAGCCCATGCGCATGCCGCCCAGAATAATCACCGGAGCAATCAGCCCCCAGGCCGCTTCGCGCAGGCTGGACCAGAATGGCGGTCGGGGCAAGCTGCTTTCCAGCGCGCCCATATTGTGGCGCCTGGCCAGCCAGACGGCGGGCACGATCAGCGCTATGCCTGCAAGCAGACCTGGAATCATGCCGGCTGCGAATAGCGCGGGTACCGACGCTTGCGGCACCAGGATGGAATAGACGATAAAGGCGATGGACGGCGGGATGAGAATGTCGGTCGAGGCACCGGCCGCCACGATGCTGGCCGAGAACGGCTTGGGATAGCCCGCGCGGCTCATGGCGCTTATCATCACGGCGCCGACCGCCGCGGCGCAGGCCGGGCCCGAACCCGAAATACCGCCCAGGAACATGGCTACGGCAATTGCCACCAGCGGCAGCATGCCCGGCCCGCGTCCGACGATGGAGATGGCGAAATTCACCAGGCGGCTGGCCACGCCGGAACGGTCGAAAATCGACCCGACCAGCACGAACATGGGGATGGCCAGCAAGGGATACTTGGCCAGGCCGGCGTAGAAGCTTTGCGGGACCGCCAGCAGGCCGAACCATTGCGTGTCCAGATTGGACATCACGATGGCCAGAGTGCCCGCGATGCCCAGCGCCACGCCGACCGGCATCCCGATGACCATCAGCACAATAAAGACAATGAACAGTGTAGTTGCGATCATGGCGTGCCCCGCAGCAGGCGGCGCAGCATGCCGGCAACGCGCAGCGTGATCGCGAAGGACAACACCGGCATCCACATCGAATACCACCAGGTGGGCACGCCTATGGCCGGCGAGGTGTCGCCCCAGTTGTACTCATCGAGCGCCATGCGGGCGGACAGGATGGTGAGCAGCAAGAAAAAAGCGACGACCAGCGAGTGGCTGATGATCGCCAGCCGGCGCCGCCTTGCAGGCGTGCCGCCGTCGGCGAAGAGTTCGATGCGTATGTGCTGGTTGCGCACAAAGGCCGTCGCGCCGGCCGTCATGGTCAGGACGATAAGCAGGAAAACGGAGATTTCTTCGGTCCAGGCGAAGGAGCTGTCGGTCAGGTAGCGAATCACCACATTGGCAAAGGTAATGATCGCCAGTGCGGCCAGGATGAGCACCGAAAGCCAGTCTTCGATTTTAAGCGGTACTTTGACGGGAGGGTCTGCCGCTTCGGGCAGTATGGGTTCAATGGGTTCGTCGTTGGGGTGATTCGGGGAAGACATGAGGTGCAATCGGCAATGCGGCTATTTTTATGCAATAGTCGACATGCTAACGTGCCGGGCCATTTTTGATAGCCCGGGGTTTCCCGTGTTTATTCGACGCTGATGTGGTTGTCGGACACTATCTTGCGGAACAGCTTGGTCTGATCGGTGTAAAAAGCATCGGCCTGCGCGGTACTTAGAGGCTTGGCAATGTCCGAACCGCTGGCTCGTATCGCTGCAATGACCTTGGGGTCGGCCAGGGCCTTGGTCAACGCGGCCTGCAATCGGGCTACTTCGGCGTCGGGGGTGTCGGCCTTGACCAGCCACCCCGCCCAGGTCGGGTAGTCGAAGCGCTTAAGTTGCGGGTCGATTTCACCCAGGGTCGGAATGTTGGGCGCCAATGGGTTGCGTTCGGCCTGCGCCATGCCCAGGGCTCTCAGCTTGCCGTCCTTGATCAGGCTTAGCACGCTGCCTGCCAAGGGTAGGAAAGAAATGTCGTCTTGACCGCCCATCAAATCCTGAACCAGCGGCGTGACGCCGCGATACGGGACGTGAAACATATTGCTGCCGGTCTCTGCGGCCAGAACGGTGCCGGTGACGTGATACAGAGAGCCTATCCCGACGCTGCCGTAGCTGATGGGTTCGGCCGACGGACCCTTGGCGCTTGCCAGCAGTTCCTTGATGCCGGCGGCTTTCAGTGTGGGGCGGGCAACCAGCACCTGGCTGGTGACGGTTGCGGGGCCGATCAGGCGGAAATCTTCCGCCTTGTATGCAAGCGCTTTGTTCACAGCGGGAGCCAGAATGACTTCATTGGGCGAGCCCAACAGCAGCGTGTGGCCGTCGGCGGGCCGTTGCAGCAAGCGGTGGCTGCCCACGGCGCCGCCCGCGCCGCTCAGGTTCTCGATGATGACGGTCTGGTCCAGGGCCTGGGCCAGAGCGGGGGCGAAGGTTCTGGCGATGAAATCGGATCCCCCTCCGGCCGGGTAGGGGACCACGATGCTGGTTTGCGTCGGCGATTGCGCGGCGGCGGGTGACAAGATGGAAAACAAGGCACTGCCGGCAAGGCAAAGCGCGGATAGCGGCGTTAGTTTGATCATGTAGGTCTCCTTTGGGTTTTGATTATCGGTTTGTTTATTTGATTTTTGGCGTGGTCGATTCAGTTGCGGCTGGGGGTTAAGGGTTGGCCGGGCGCCAGGCGATGCTCGACCAAAGCAGCCCAGAAGGTGGCTGCCGGGGCCAGGCAGGCATCGTTGAAGTCGTAGCCGGGGTTGTGCACCATGCAGTGGGTCAAGCCGGTTGCGGCATTGTTTTGTCCGATCTGGCCGTTGCCTATCAGCAGGTAGCAGCCGGGGCGCTCTTGCAGCATGTAGGCAAAATCTTCGCTGCCCATAAGAGGTTCGATCTGGCTTACGACTTTTTCGTCGCCGAACTGTTGTCGCGCCACGGCTATGGCGCTTTGCGTTTCCGCCGAGCTGTTGACCAGCACGGGGTAACCGCGTTGGTAATCCACCTGGGCGGTTGCGCCGAAACTTTCGGCCTGCAACATGCAAATACGGGTGATGCGTTCTTCCAGTTGTTGACGTATCTCTGCCGAAAAAGTGCGCACGCTCAGCTCAAGCCGTGCGCTATCGGGAATGACGTTGTAGGTCGATCCGGCGCTCAGCGTCCCGACGCTGATGACCACCCCTTGCAATGGGTCAATGCTGCGCGACACGATGGTTTGCAATGCCATGATGGTGCTGGCCGCCGCAATGGTCGGGTCGACGGCCCGGTGGGGTACGGCGCCATGGCCGCCTTTGCCGTGGAAGGTCACGACCACTCGGTCGGCTGACGCCATCATCGTCTGATCCTTGAACATGAACTGGCCAACGGGCCAGCCCGGCATATTGTGCATGGCGAACACCGCGTCGCAAGGAAAGCGCTCGAACAGGCCTTCTTCTATCATCCGCCGTGCGCCTCCGCCGCCGCCCAGTTCTTCGGCGGG
>DATCYE010000030.1:0-2614 GCA_036570485.1 Pusillimonas sp.
GCGGATATCTTCGTCCAGTTGCAGTTTCCGCTGCCTTCCGGCCGCATTCTGGGCTTTCCGGGCCGGGTCATGATGTCTTTGATGGGGCTGGTCGTGGCTATGTTGTCGGTGACTGGAATTGTTATTTGGGCGCGCAAACGCCGTGCTCGCAAGCATGGCGTGAAGCAGGCGGCTTAAGGAACTTTCCTCAGTAGTCAGTCCGCTGGATTTGTGTTCATATATATCAGATTATTTCTTCTGGTAGGCGCAATGGGTTCTCATGTCTCCGGCAAGATGGCGCAATGAACTTCAAAACCATCAAGTTTCGCATCATCGCTTTTGGCGTCGGATTGATGCTCATGAATGTCATCTTCCGGTATATGGTTGCGTTTCCGGTCGCCGAAAAGACCTTGCATCAATTGGTCGAAGATCAACAGCTTTCGTTGGCTTCGTACATTGCGCACGATGTTCAGCACAGCCTTGAAAGCCGGCTTGCATTCATTGCTCAAATGGCGGGTACCGTGCCCATAGGGCTGCTTGAACAACCCAATCAACTGGGGCAGTGGCTGGACGAGCGCCGTCGCCTGTCTTCTCTTTTTGCCGAGGGGCTGCTGCTTATCGATCCGCAGGGCAAACGGATCGCACTCGGCGGCGAGTCCTGGGGTCTGGACGATCAGCAAAATTATTCCGATAACGCCTGGTTTCGGGCTGCGCTGGCCGCCGATGCGCCGGTAGTGGGCAGGCCGCAGCGCTCTCCCGTCACAGGCAAGCCCGTCATTATTATGGGTGCGGCGGTGCGCGACGCCAGGCAACAGGTTGTGGCGGTATTGGCGGGAGCGGCTGATCTTGGCGCGAATGGCTTTCTGCACGATATGCAGGAAAACCGGTTTGGCTATCGCGGCGGTTTCCTGCTTATTTCCCCCCAGGACCAGCTCTTTATCGGCTCCAGCGTACCCGAAATGGTCTTGCAATCCACCCCGCCTCCGGGGGTGAATTTGCTGCATGATCGCGCAATGGCGGGCTATCGGGGCACCGGCGTAACGACCAACGCCCAGGGTGTCCAGGAGCTCTCCACTATGGTCGACGTTCCGGCTACCGGCTGGTTCGTGGTGGCTCGCATACCCACCGAAGTCGCGCTGCGTCCGGTCAATGAATTGCGCAGTCTGGTCGTGGAGAGCACGCTGGTGGCGGCCGCCGCCATTACACTGATACTGCTGCTCTTTTTGCCGCGTATATTGCGGCCTCTTACAGACAGCGCACAAGCCATGCGAGAGATGGCCGACGGCAAGCGCCCGCTGGAGGCCTTGCCCGTAGCGCGCGACGACGAGGTCGGCGGACTGGTGCGCGGCTTCAATTACCTATTGGCCAAATTGCGCTCGAACGAGGTCATGCTCAAAGAAAGAGAAGAGCGTCTGTCTTTTCTGGCACACCACGATTCGCTAACAGGCCTGTACAACCGGCAGATGCTGGAAAGCCGCCTGAAATACACGCTGGATATGGCAAAGCGAAATGACTGGGGCTTTGCTTTGTTGTTTTGCGATCTGGATTACTTCAAGCCGATTAACGACGAATTCGGGCACGCCGTGGGCGATACCGTGTTGACTCAGGTAGCACAGCGTTTTCTTGAGCGGCGGCGCAGCTCCGACACGGTTGCCCGCCTGGGCGGTGACGAGTTCGTGATACTCCTGACCAATCTGGCCGAGCCACGATCAGATGCCGAGCAACTTGCACAAGAGTATATGGCGTCGATTTGTGCTCCCTATAGTGTCGGCATACACCAGTTCACACTGAGTGCTTCAATAGGCATAGCCCTGTATGACGGAGGGTCGGTATCTGGATCGCAATTGATGACGCGGGCGGATACGGCCATGTATCAGGCCAAGCGCGAAGGCGGCTCACGCATATGCTTCTTCGACGATCTGAGCAGTGCCATGATAGCCAACCCGTCCCGTTTGTGATTTTTATATGCAGTATCGACAACGGTCCGGCCATCCGTTATGCTGTGGACTGTTTCAGTAACCCCTTCCGGAGCAATTATGGATATGTCCGTCGAAAGCGCCGTTAGTGCCGCTCTAAGCCTTCAAGGGTTGAATGCCGCGCAACAGCAGCAAAATGTTCTGCTGCGCAATGTGCTCGACAACCAGGCGCAAACCATTGCCAACATCATGGACTCCATGCCCAAGCTGGCTACATTCGGGCCGGTGGGAACCAAGCTGCACGTAATCGCATAAATTCCCTCAACGGGTGCTCGCAAGCGCACCCGTAGCTGATTCAAGTAAACGGCGCAAGCATAGTCTTGCGCCGTTTTGTTTTCAGCGTGTCATGACTTTTGGGCCACCATGCGCGTTCCGGCAACGCATGCCACCACCGCAATTGTGGTGGCTGCCATGGGCCAGCTGATCTGTTCACCCAGTAGCGCAGCGGCCAGAGCCAAGCCCATGAACGGTTGCAGCAGTTGCAGCTGGCCGACGGCGGCAATGCCGCCTTGAGCCAGGCCGCGATACCAGAATATGAATCCGATCAGCATGCTGAAAAGGGAAACATAGCCCAGGCCTATCCAGGCGGGCATGCCTATTTGCTGCCAGGTTTGCGGGTGCGTGGCGATGCCTAATACCGCCATGAAGGGCAGCGATAA
>DATCYE010000031.1:0-7252 GCA_036570485.1 Pusillimonas sp.
CCATGGCTTTCTCGATTTGGGATATGTCCGAATACTGGGGAACAGGCGTGCCGCCCGCGCCGCTGGGCACCAGCAACAAAATGAGCGCGCCCTATCAAGCGGTGAAAGCCCGTGACGGCTACCTGGTGATGGGTGCAACGAACCAAAAACTTTGGACCAAGCTTTGCCAGCTGCTGCAGCGCCCCGATCTTATCGACCACCCGGAATACGGCACGATCCCACTACGGCTTAAAAACCGCGAGGCGCTTATTGAAGAGCTGGAGCGCGAGTTCGCCAAGCGCGACAGCGCCCAGTGGATAGACATTATGTTGGAAGCCGGTATTCCAGCCGGCCCCATCCTGAGCTACCCGGAAGCTTTCGAGGGCGAACACGGCACCTACCGGAATATGGCCATGGACATCGACCACCCCATTGAGGGTAAGGTGAAAAATATTGGCTTTCCGGTCAAAATGCTGGGAACCCCGCAGCAAGTGCGCCGCCATCCGCCTTTGCTGGGCGAGCACAACGAAGAAGTTTTCGCCGAAATCAAAACCCTGAACCGCGCAGGAGAGACTATCTCATGAAAAAAAACGTCGAACTGATCATGCACCCAACGGGCGTCGCCGAAATCATCGTCGATCGGCCCGAGCGCCATAACGCCATGACGCTACCCATGTACGAGGATGTGCTTGCGCTTATCGAGCAAAGCACGACGACTCTTGGCGCGGGCTGCATACTGTTCAGGGGCACGGGTGGCAAGTCTTTCATTTCGGGCACCGATATTTCCTACTTCCAGGACTTCACCAGCGGCAAACAAGGCCTGGACTACGAAGCCTTCGTCGAGCGCGTCATTGACGCCGTCGAGCGCATTGCCGTGCCTACCATCGCCGCTATCGACGGATGGGCGGTCGGCGGCGGATTGGCGCTGGCCACTGCCTGCGATTTTCGTGTTTGCAGCAACACATCACGATTTGGCGCACCTATCGCCAAGACCCTGTCGAACACGCTGTCGTCCAAGAACCTGGCCCGTCTGACTGCGGCGTTCGGCGTTCCACGCGTGAAGAAAATGCTGCTGCTGGCCGACTATGTTTCAGCCGATGATGCCTTGTCTTGCGGTTATGTCTATCAAGTGTGCCCACAGGGCGAGCTGGAAGCCACTGCCCATGCATTGGCGGCAAAGCTGATTGGCCTGTCATCCGTCACACAAGGCGCCGTCAAGGAAAGCTTTCGGCGCCTTGTGGTGGAACAACGGCTGGATGACGCCGATCTGGTCGAGGCCGTTTATGGAAGCCAGGCTTTCCGCGACGGCGTCACGGCGTTCACATCGCCGAAAAAAACAAAGGAATAGAGATTCCCGGCCTTAAGCCGTAGTATCTTCAACGGATGCGTCTGGCGCTTGCTTCTTTACCGATTCAATACCGCCCTCGCGCGATGCCTCGGTTGTGTAAGATTCGCTTGTGCCAATCACCTGGCCGTTCGTGGCCTTAAGATTGAACATATATTTTCCGGCTTGTGTTTGCTTGCGCTCGTAGAGGGAGTCGTTCGGCGCGTTTTTCTTGACGGACTCGATGCCGTTCGTGCAAGACCCTTTGACCTTATAGCCCTCGCTGGCAAGTATCGTTTGCCCGTTGCTGGATTTCAACCTGAATCGAAACTCACCAGCTTTATCTGTATAGATCTGAAATCTTCCGGCCATGAACACGCTCCTTTAGAACACTATGAACAAGTACCTTGGGACTGAATAGGCCAGGAAAGATTAGCAGATTATTATAAAAAATGTCATGGCAAATCGATGCCGGGGAAAATTTTGATCACTGCCGAATCATCTTCTTTTCCGTGTCCGGCGGTTGAAGCCATCATGAACATCTGATGTGCCGCTGCAGACAGAGGCAAGGGAAACTTGCTGTGCCTTCCAGTGTCCAGCACCAGCCCCAGATCTTTGACGAAAATATCGACGGCCGACAAGGGGGTGTAGTCACCCGCCAAAATATGCGGCACGCGATTTTCGAACATCCATGAATTGCCCGCGCTATGCGTGATGACATCGTACAGGGTGGCTGGGTCGACCCCTTCGCGCATGCCCAGCGCCATGGCTTCGGCGGCGGCCGCAATATGCACGCCGGCCAGCAACTGATTGATGATCTTGACTTTGGAACCCGTACCGTGCTCTTCGCCCAGGCGATAGACCTTAGCTGCCATGGCATCCAGAACCGCCTGCACCTTGGTGTAGGCCTGCGATGGCCCCGAGGTCATCATGCTTAGCTGGCCTTGAGCAGCGCGGGCCGCTCCACCCGATATCGGGGCATCTATCAATAGTATTTGGCGTTCGGCCAGCCGCTTGCCCAGGTCAAGCGCAAAGACTGGATCGACTGTGGCGCAGGCCACCACCACACTGCCTGGCCGCAATCGGCTTAAGGCCCCTTCAGGACCAAACAACACGGCATCGGTTTGCGCGGCATTGACGACGACTATGACCACGATTTCGCAATTTTCGGCCATTTGACCCGGGCTGTCGCAGGCTATGCCCCCTTCGCCGGCAAACTGATCAAGCACTTCTTTGCGCACATCGCAGGCGTGTACCGCAAAGCCTTCGCGCAGCAAACTGCGCGCTACGCCCAATCCCATTGCACCCAAACCGATAACGCCAACATTCTTTGACATGCATAGCCTCTTAAGGGGGAGCTGAAAAAAACCAGATTAATCGAAAACATTGAGTCCGTCACGGTCGCTTATGCCATGCCGGCCGGAAAACAGTTGGGCTTTATCCAGCCAGCGGTGCTTCCAGCGTGGCAAGCAAGCGAGATCTTCCACCCAGCACATGGCGCTGGGCAGCCGACCAGGCTTTGGCTGGGCTGCCCGATGAAATCGCCTCGTAGATCTTCCTATGCTCGGCATTCGATTTATGCATATTGCTGCTGACATTGAAAAACTTGCGCCGGAACAGGTGCAGCTCTTTTACATAGTCGTCGTAGGCTTGCTTGGCCCTTTGGTTGCCCGAGAGGTTAAGAATCAGCTCGTGAAAGGCCAGGTTCAATTCGTAATACAGGGTGCCATCGTCTGCTTTACAGGCAACGTCCATATCGTTTAACAGTGCCTCGAACCCGGCGGCATGCTGCTCGGAAAAATGTTCGCAGGCACGCTCAGCCGCATAGGCGAAGACCACCGCGCGCAATTCGTAGACCTCGACCATGTCGCGCACCGAAAGCTGCCTGACGAACACCCCCTTGTTTGGCACCGGCGTTACCAGGCCCAAGCCGGCAAGCACCTTCATGGCTTCGCGAATAGGGCCGCGACTGGTGCCCATTCGTATTGCCAGCGCCGCCTCGTTAAGACGTTCTCCCGGCATGAACTCGCCTGAATAGATCAGGCGCTTCAGTTCGCTGACTACGGTTTGTGAAAGCATCGCAGTGCGTGCGGCAGGTAAAGGAGTGGCAACCATGGGGGCAATCTTACCTTAATAAGTACTGGCTATAGCGTGACAAGCCATGCCGGAAAATTTGATTTTTGCCGAAATTTTCCTAAAAAAACGATGGATTATTGTCTACTAATATTATAAAGTGTAGACACTTTGAGCCGAAAATAACAATTCGGCCAACACAATCCGGAGGGCAATCCCGTGGTTCATCTAGCTGCATCCGAAGCGCTGAAGCGTTTTCGCGTCATCGATCTTACTCAGGTCCGCGCCGGCCCCACAGCCTGCCGGCAATTGGCCGACTGGGGGGCCGATGTCATTCAGGTGCAGATGCCCGAACACATGCGCGGCGACGATACGCTGGGCGGGCAGGACGGGTCCGATTATCAATACACCCATCGCAACAAGCGCTCCATTACGCTGAACCTGAAAGAGCCCGAAGGCATTGCGGCGCTCAAGCGGCTGATCGCAACGGCCGACGTGGTGGTCGAGAACTTTCGTCCCGACGTGAAATTCCGCTTGGGTATCGACTACGATTCGCTGTCTGTGGACCATCCCGGGCTGGTCTATGCCAGTATCTCGGGCTTTGGGCAGACCGGGCCCTACGCCAAACGCCCTGGCTTTGATCAAATTGCGCAGGGCATGTCGGGCTTGATGTCGGTAACCGGCCTGCCGGGCGAAGCCCCCATGCGAGTGGGCATACCCATCGGCGATCTATGTGCCGGTATTTTTGCAGCGCAAGGGGTTCTGGTCGCCCTGCTCGAACGTGAATCCTCTGGCAAAGGCCAATGGCTGCATACGTCCTTGTTCGAATCCATGATCTACATGATGGACTTCCAGACGTCGCGCTTCCTGATCGACGGCGAAGTCGCCACGCAAGCGGGCAATTACCACCCCACCAGCATCCCCACGGGCGTATATCAGGCCCGCGATGGCTATATGAATATTGCGGTGTTCGGCTCCAAAATCTGGGAACGCTTCTGCGACATCATGGGCGCCCCCGAGTGGGTGACCGACCCACGCTATCATGACAAGCCTTCCCGATCCGTAAACCGCGATTCGCTCAATGCCGAAATCAATCGTCGCCTGGCGTCTCATGATCGCAGTCACTGGATAGCCAAGTTCAACGAAGGAGGGGTCGCCTGCGGCGTGATCAACGATATGCGCGAAGTGTTCGACGACCCTCAAGTACAGCACCTGAATATCGTCAAAGATGTGGTGTCCCCACGGCTAGGCAAGCAACGCATAGTCGGTCAGCCGATTCAGCTTACGCGCACCCCAAGCACCATAGCGCGCTCCGCTCCCTTGCGTGGCGAGCATACCGTCGAAATTCTTAAAGACCTGGGCTATGACGATGCAGTTCTGGCCCAAATGAAATCCCATGGAGTCTATTGATGTCGCAACCCGAATACCTATCCCCAACAGAGCGTGTTCTGAGCTGGCTGGATGGTTCCACCCTGCATATTCAATTCAACAATCCGACGCGGCATAACGCGCTGTCGGTCGACATGTGGGAAGCCGTGCCGCAGCTGCTATCGCTGGCCCAGACCGACGACCGCGTGCGCCTGGTGGTATTTTCAGGCGCGGGGGAAAGGGCCTTCGTGTCTGGCGCAGATATCTCGCAGTTCGAAGACATGCGCGCCGCACGCGAAGCCGTGACCCGCTACGAGGCCATGGCCGAAGAGTCACTGACCGCAATTCAGGATTTCCCCAAACCTACGCTGTCTTGCATCAGTGGCTATTGCATAGGCGGCGGAGTGAATGTGGCCATCGCCTGCGATATGCGGATCGCATCCGATAACTCCGTATTCTCCATCCCTGCTGCACGCCTGGGACTAGGCTACCGCTATTCCGCAATGAAAAACCTGGTCGACCTGATCGGCCCCGGAGCCGCCAAAGACCTGTTCTTTACCGCGCGCCGCATCGATGCCGCCGAGGCCAAAGCGCTGGGTCTGATCACCCGTGCCTGCCCCGCGCAAGACCTTCCCGCTTTACTTGAAGAATACACGCGCGCCCTGGCCGACAATGCCCCCATAACCATTGCCGCAGGCAAAGCCATTACAGCCGAAATCCTCAAGTCCGCCCCCAACGTAGACCGAGACCGCTGCACGGCACTGATTCGCGGCTGCTTCGATAGCCAGGACTACGCCGAAGGGCGAACCGCCTTCATGCAAAAACGCAAGCCGGTATTTGTCGGCCGATAAAGACACCCGTATCAGGAGAAAAAATGAAAAGCTATTGGATGCAAATGACCGAGACGGACACTTTCGTGGAGCGCCGCGAGACTCAGCCGCCCGAGCCCGGTCCGCAGCAATTGTTGGTTCGCTTGCATGCCGCCGGCTTGAACCGCGGTGAGTTCGTACTGGGCCACGGCCTGCATGGCAAGGCGGGCAGCTGGAAACAAATCGGCGGGGAAGGCGCAGGCGAAGTGGTCAGCGTTGGCAAAGACGTGACCGGCTTCAAACCGGGAGACAAAGTCATGGGCCGCTGCCCAGGCGCATTTTCCGAGTATGCCCTGATGGAAGCGGCCGAAGCCTTGCCCAAGCCCGACAGCCTGTCATGGGAAGAAGCCGCCTGCCTGCCTCTGACCTTTCTGGTTGCCTTCGACATGCTAGTGCTGCAGGGCCGGGTAAAAGCCGGCGAGTGGGTGCTGATCAATGGCGTTTCGTCGGGCGTGGGCGTTGCCACGCTGCAATTGGGCAAAGCACTGGGAGCCAAAGTAATCGGCACCTCCGGCTCAGCCGAAAAGCTGGACAGAATGAAAAACCTGGGGCTGGATGTGGCCCTGAACTCGCGTGCAGCTGACTTTGCGGACGACGTCATGGCCGCCACCGAACAACACGGCGCCGACCTGATCATCAATGCCGTCGGAGGTAGTGTCTTTGCCGAAAACATCCGGGCTGCGGCGTTCGAGGCCAGGCTGGCCATCGTCGGCTACGTCGATGGCGTATTGCGTGGCGACCTGGATATTGAGGCTTTCCATGCCAAGCGACTGACCCTATTTGGCGTGTCGAACAAACTGCGCACCAAAGCGCAGCGTGCGGCAGCCATCCCCCGTTTTATATCCGATGTACTGCCACTGTTCAGTGCCGGAAAAATAAAACCTCAGGTCGATATGCAGTTCGATTTTGACGACCTGCAGGAAGCCAAAGCCTGCATGGAGGCAGGCCAGCACGCTGGCAAGATCGTGCTGCGAATAGCTGCACCATAACCCCCACCAACTAGAAATGCCGAGGAGACAACATAATGAAAATTACCCACTTTGTACTCGCATGCAGTTTGAGCGCAATTGCCGCACAGGCCGGCGCTCAAACCGCTGACTACCCTAACCGAGCCGTGCGTGTCGTCATCGGCTTCGCGCCCGGCGGCGCGGCCGATACGGTCGCGCGTGTCATGAGCGAAGCCTTTGGCAACGCCCTGAAGCAAACCGTAGTTGTCGAAAACAAGCCAGGAGCCGGATCAAGCATTGCGGCCGATTACGTAGTCAAGGCAGCCCCAGACGGTTATACCGTACTGATTGCCAGCCCCAGCAGCATATCCATCAACCCCGCGCTTAACCCCAAGCTTTCCTATTCGTCCAAAGACCTGAAAGCCGTAACCAAAATCACGACCTCGCCGCTGGTGCTGGCCGTCAGTACTAAAACCGATATCAAGAGCGTGGCCGACCTGATCAAAACAGCCAAGGCCAACCCCGGCGCGTTGAACTATGCCACCTCGGGCAATGGCTCGGCGCCGCATCTGGGCGCCTCGTTGTTTACCCTGTTAACCGACACCAAAATGACGCATATCCCCTACCGCGGTGGGGCTCCGGCGATTCAGTCCGTCATGGCTGGCGACACCGACCTTAGCTTCGGCACAGCA
>DATCYE010000032.1:0-6286 GCA_036570485.1 Pusillimonas sp.
CCGACGTCAATGCCTCGGCTTACCGCTTCGAGCCGGTTCCGGATGCCTATTCCGCCAAGGGGCAGCCGCCCCGCACCATGCGCTACGGCCTGGGCGCCGTCAAAGGCACCGGCCAGGGCGCAGTCGAAGAAATCATCCGCATCCGCAACGAAGGCGGCCCGTTTACCAGCCTGTTTGATTTCTGCCGCCGGGTAGACCGGCATACGGTGAACCGCCGCTGCATCGAGGCACTGATACGCGCCGGCGCCTTTGATCTTATCGAGGAAAACCGGGCCGCTCTACTGGCGACGGTGGGCAACGCCATCGAAGCAGCCGAACAGGTCGAGCGCAGCGCCAATCAGGTATCGCTGTTTGCCGACAATGCCAACGATATCGTCGAGGGCGAGCTTGCCAAGGTCGCGCCCTGGGATTTGCAAACCCGCCTGACCCAGGAAAAATCCGCTCTCGGCTTTTACTTTAGCGGCCACCTGTTCGATGCCTGGCGCGACGAAGTGCGCCGCTTCGCGCCCAAGCCGCTGGCCCGTCTGGAAGCATCACGCAGCCCGCAATGGTTTGCCGGAGTGTTGTCGTCGGTGCGTCCGAAAATGACACGGCGCGGGAAAATGCTTTACGCCGTGCTGGACGATGGTTCGGCTCAGGTGGAAGTTGCCATTTTTAACGAGTTGTATGAGCAGCATCGCAATCGCCTGAAGGAAGACCGTTTGGTCATTATTCACGGCAAGGTCAGCAACGACGATTACTCGGGCGGCCTGCGCGTGTCGGCCGAATCGGTATTCGATCTTCAACTGGCCCGCGAAGCGCGAGCACGCAGCTTGCGCATTACGCTTAATGGCAATGCCGATGCCGCTCGCCTGCGCCAGATGCTCAACCCCTTTCGCGCCGAACCCGAAAACGGTGTGCCCGGCGTGCCGGTCGAAGTTCGCTTGAGCCGCGATGAATTCCAGTGCGTGGTTAGACTGGGCGAAGATTGGCGCGTGCGCATGGCCGACGCCATGCTCGATCAATTGGGTGACTGGGCGGTGCCGGATGGCGTGGAGATTAACTATTCATGACGCCTTTGCGCATTCTGCACTCAGAGGCCGCCACCAGCTTCGGCGGACAAGAGCAGTATATCTATCGCATGATGCTGGCCATGCGCGACCGGGGCCACCATCTTGAAGCAGTCTGCCAGCCGCATGCCGTGCTGACGCAGCGCTTGCGCGAGCAGGGCTTTACCGTACACACCACCTATATGGACGGGCCGGTCAATTTTGTGAAAAGCGTTGTCTCCATTCGCAAGGTGTTGCGCGGCGGGCGTTTCGATGTGTTGAATACGCATAGCCGCCGCGACACGATAGTGGCTGGCTGTGCAGGGCGGCTGGCGGGCACGCCGTTGATCGTGCGTACACGCCACCTGGCCAATCGCGTGGGATCGTTGCTGTCTTATACCGTGATTCCTCATCGGGTGACGACGGCCAGCGACTTCGTGCGCAATCACCTCATCGAACGCGGCGTGCCGCCCGGCCATGTGGCCACGGTTTATCCGGCAGTGGAATTGTCGCCTATTCCGGAACAGTCCACCCTGCGCCAGGAATTGGGTTTGGCGCAGGACGACATCGTGGTGGGCTGCGTGGCCGTCATGCGCGCCCAGAAGGGGCATAAAGAACTGATCGACGCCATGGAACCCTTGATACGCGAGCGCCCTGATGTGCATCTGTTGTTCGTGGGCGGCGGCTCACCGGTGTTCGAGCAGGTTCAGGCCTATGTGGCTGAAAAAAGTCTGGGCAAGCGCATACACTTGTTGGGCGTCCGGAGCGATGTACCCAATTTGCTGGCCGGCTTCGACCTGTTTGCGCTGGCCACGCGCAAGGAGGCATCGGGTACTGTTTTTGTGGAAGCGGGCGCAGCCGGCTTGCCGGTCGTGGGCACGCGGGTGGACGGTGTTCCCGAGATGATGCAGGATGGCGTGAGCGGCATACTTGTGCCGCTGGACGACCAGGCAGCCCTGACGGCCGCCATCAGGCGGCTGGTCGAGGACTCCGGACTACGCCGGCAAATGGGCCGGGCCGGGCTTGAATTCTGCCGCGAACAGGGCAGATTCAGTCTGGACGCTATGGTCGAACGTGTTGAATCCAGCTACACCCGTTGGCTTGCGGAGCGAAAATCATGAAGCATTCCCTGACAGTACCGGTATTGATGTACCACCATGTATCGCCGGTGGACGGAATGATCAACGTCACGCCATCGAATTTTGAAGAACAATTGCTTTGGCTGAAACGTCACGGCTATCGGTCTTTATCCAGCGACGAATTTGCCGCCCATTTGGACGGCAAGCCCGCGCCGGCGCGTTCCGTGCTGATCACTTTCGACGACGGCTATCTGGATAACTGGGTTTACGCCTACCCCCTGCTAAAAAAACACGGCTATACCGCCATGGTTTTCCTGGTGACCTCATGGATAGGCGACGGCCCCTTGCGGCATTGTCTGGGGCAGGGCGAGTTGCCGGAAACGCCTTCGCATCGCGACTGCGAAGCGCGTATCGAGCAGGGGCGTGGCGACGAGGTTGTATTGCGCTGGAGCGAAATCAAGGCCATGCGCGATGATGGTGTCATCGAGTTTCATAGCCATACGCACACTCATACGCGCTGGGATCTGATCGAGCCCGCCGAAAAAAACACCCGCATCGCCGAAGAGCTCGCCCTGTCGCGCGCCGCCCTGCAAACCAATCTTGGCGAGGTTTCGGATCATTTCTGCTGGCCGCAAGGCTACTTCGACGCCGACTACACCCGCCTGGCGAAAGCAGCGGGCTTTCGCTACCTGTACACCACCCAGGCCTTCGGTCAGAACCGCCCCGGTACCGATCCCGCCCATATTTATCGTTTTGCCGTGCGCAACACCTCGGGCAACTCGGTGGGGAGGCGTATCCGGGTAGCGGCGCATCCCGTCATCGGGCCGCTATTCAACAAATGGAAGCTTTGGAAGCGCAGTCTCAGGAAACGGGCATGAAGCTCTCGGTCATCATCATCACCAAGAACGAAGCAGCGCATATCGGCGAATGCATCGATTCGGTCCATTTCGCCGACGAAATCATTGTCGTCGACTCGGGCAGCACGGATCAGACCCGTCAGATCGCCCAGAGCAAGGGCGCCAAGGTCAGCCTCACGTCCGATTGGCCGGGTTTCGGTCCGCAAAAGAATCGGGCGCTCGACCTGGCCGGTGGTGAATGGGTGCTTTCCATCGATGCCGATGAACGTGTCACGCCGGAATTGGCCCAGGCCATGCTTAATGAACTGGAGCATCCGCGCGCCGAAGCCTACAAGATTGCGCGCCTGTCGAATTTCGGCGGACGCTGGATACGTCATAGCGGCTGGTGGCCCGACCATGTGTTGCGCCTGTTCAAGCGGGGCACCGCCCGGTTCAAGGATGTGGCCGTGCACGAAAGCGTGCTGCCCCGTTCCCAGCCCGCCGTGCTGGATGGCCACTTCCTGCACTATCCCTATGCCGACCTGGAAACCTTCATCGCCAAGATAAATCATTATTCGTCCGAAGCGGCAGCCATGATGCATGCACGCGGCAAGACAACCAGCGTCCTGGGCGCCACAGGCCACGCAATATGGACCTTTATCCGTATCTATCTGATGCGACGCGGTTTTTTGGACGGCAAAGAAGGTTTCATTCTTGCGATAATGGCTGCGACAGGCAGTTTTTTTCGTTACAACAAATTGCTATTTTTGAACAAGCAAAATAAATAATGGTCGCGCCGATATAATCGGCCACATGATTCCGATTCTTATGTATCACCAGATAGGCCAGCCCGCAGTCAAAGGGTCGCCGTATCGCAGCCTTATCGTGCATCCCGCCGACTTCCGGCGGCAAATGACATGGTTGCGGCGCTTTGGCTACCGCGGCCTTTCCATGCGCGACCTGCTGCCTTATGTGCGCGGCGAGCGCCATGGCAAGGTGGTCGGCATAACCTTCGACGACGGCTACCGCAATGTGTACCATCACGCCTTGCCCATACTGCGCGAAAAAGACTTCACTGCAACCAATTACTTCGTGGCGCGTCAGTTGGATGGCGGCAACACCTGGGATTACGAAAAAGGCATAGCGCACGCCGACCTGATGTCAGCCGACGAAATGCGGGCCTGGGCTGCCGCCGGCATGGAAGTGGGCTCGCACACGCTGGATCACCCCTTTTTGCCCAAGCTTTCGCCCGAAGTTGCCGACCATCAAATCCGGCAGTCCAAGCAGGAACTGGAGCAGGCCATAAACGCGGAAGTCACGGCATTTTGCTACCCCTATGGCGGCGAATCGCCCGATGTGCGGGCCATGGTTCGCAATGCGGGTTACACCAATGCCACCACCACGCAAGGCGGGCTGGCCAGGGTAACCGACGATCTGTTCGGACTGCCCCGGGTCACGGTTGCCCGCTCCACCAATATCTTTCGCTTCCTGCAAAAATGCATGACGCAGCTGGAAGAAAAACGGCGCAAGGAATAAGCACCGCATGCCGATGCCCCGACTGAAAATTGCCTTTGTTGTAGACCGGTTTGGCAACCGCTACGGAGGCGCTGAAGCCTACGGGGTCGAACTCATGCGCGAGCTGGCAGCCGCCCATGACATTACCGTTTTTGCTCGTGACTACGACCATGATTGCGAGCTGAAGCTGCCTTTCATTGCCTTGCGGTCCTGGTCTTTTTTGCCCAGCTGGATACGCGTGCTGCTGTTTGCCGTGCGCGCGCGCCGCGCTACACGCAAGGGGTATGACATCGTCCACTCCCACATGAACGGATACTGCGGCGATATCGAGGTCGTGCACGTTACGCCCGTGCGCTACAACTGGCGCGTGCGTAAGCTGCCCGAGCTGAAACGCCTGCTGTCCTATACCAGCTTGCGCGTTCAGACCTACTTGGGTCTGGAAGCGCGGCGTGTTGCCCAGCGGCCCGGGCACCGAACGGTTGCCGTATCGGGTTTGATTGCCGAACAGCTCAAGCAGGCCTACGGCAAGAGCCTGTTTTTTCCGATTATTCCTCCCGGCGTATCGCGGCCGGCGCCTTTGGAGGGAACCGCAAGGCTGCAAACACGCAGTGCCTTGGGTTTCTCGGCCGACGATTGCGTATGCCTGCTGGTGGCGCGCAACCCTTTGCGCAAGGGCTTGCCCACGGTTTTGAAGGCTATGGCGCGGCTGCCCGCGCGCTACAAGCTACTGATAGTGGGGAGCAACGCCGCGACACGCGACTTCATACACAGGTCGCCCGAGAACCAGGGCCTGTCCGAACGCATAAGGTTGGTCCAGGAAACGGCGGATGTGGCACCGTACTACCAGGCTGCCGACATCTACGTGCATCCAACGCTGAACGATAGCTTCGGCATGGCGCCCCTGGAGGCCATGTCCTTCAATCTGCCTGTCGTACTCAGCCCGGCACCGTGGTGCGGCTTTGCGCAATATGTGCGTGATGAGCAAGACGCCATGGTCCTGACCCATCCCGAAAACGACGAACAGCTGGCGCAATTCATTGCTCGCATCGATGGCGATGTCGCCTGGCGCGGCCGGCTGGTGCAAGGCGGCAATAGTGTCGTAGACAGACACACCTGGGGCCGGGTTGCCGATGAATACCTGGCGTTGTACGGCGCGGTGTTGAAAGAGCGCGAATCCGTATAAAACAAAACCGCCCCGAGGGGCGGTAAGAGCAGTCAGATGCTAGCCCCCACTGGCGAAATTCAGGCGAGCGGGACAGCTTACTATTGGCGAACCAGACAGAGGCCGGTTCGAATCAGGCGGTTACGGCTTTGCTATCGCGCTGCGTGGCTTGCGCCGCCAGAAAAATCGCTGTTCCGATTGCCAGGGAAATCCATGAGCCGGTGACAAATGTTGCCACTCCCAGTGCGATCGCGGCAAGCGAGCCGATAAAAAGGGATTTATTGCGTGGAGCAAGCAGGGCGCCGATAGCGGTACCTACCAGTATGGCAGCGAGAAGTAGAATTATGTAGTGCATGGAAGCCCCCGATTATTGATTTAATTCGCGGGCGGCACGAATACAACCCGCGTCGTCGTCCATACAGGACCGCCCGAGTGTAGCATCGATATGTGCAAGGCAAAGCCCGGCTTGCGGGCCGGACGGCGTTTATCAAGCTTGAGGCATCGTGGCCGCTTCAAGCCGGCTTATCCATGCGATGGCGTGTTCACGCGTATCGCCACACATTTCTTTCGACGCCTGTAGGCCGGCGCAAAAAGCAGGGCGGTCCGGATGGCCGAAAATCAGACAGCGGTTATCAGCCCCCAGCTGTATGCAGCGGATGCCGGCAG
>DATCYE010000033.1:0-2419 GCA_036570485.1 Pusillimonas sp.
CCCGAAAGGCCTGAAGGAACACGCATGCGGCTGTGCGGGCTGCTACACGGCGCTGCATGCCATGGAGCTGTATGCAACGGCATTCGAGTCGGCCGGCCGGCTTGATCGCCTGGAAGCCTTTGCCAGCCTGAATGGGCCGGCGTTTTATGGCTTGCCGGTCAATCAGGGCAAACTGACGCTGCAACGCGTGCCGTATGCGATACCGGCAGAGCTGCCCATGGCGGACTCAACCGTCGTGCCGCTAGCGGCAGGCGAGTCGCTGGGCTGGAAAGCCCTGGTATAGCAGCGCTTAAACGGCTCTTACGTCGCGTTCTTTTTTTCTTCCAGGGTTTCCCAGCGGGCGAACAAGGTATTTAACTGTTCTTCTATGCCGTGCAGTTGTTCGTTTATGACGTCGACCTGCTCGGGCGCATCGCGGTACAAGCTGCCATCGGCCAATTTGGCCGCCAGTTCGGCTTGTTTGGATTCCAGCTGGGCGATGGTGTCGGGAATGGCTTCCAGCTCCCGCTGTTCCCACGAGGTGATACGCGCCACCTTGGGCGGCCGGGGCTTTTCCGCTGCAACAGCTTCTTTTTTCCGGGCTTTGTTTTCTTCGAGGTCGGAGGCTGCCTGGCTGGGGCGTTGTGCCAGCCACTCGTCGTAGCCGCCAACATATTCGCTCCATTGGCCATTGCCTTCGGCGGCGATGGTTTGCGTGACGACATTATTCAGGAACTCGCGGTCATGGCTGACCAGCAGAACGGTGCCGGGGTAATCTTGCAGCAGCTCTTCCAGGAGCTCCAGCGTCTCGATGTCCAGATCGTTGGTGGGCTCATCAAGCACCAGAACATTTGTGGGGCGGGCAAACATGCGCGCCAGCACCAGCCGCGCGCGCTCGCCGCCCGATAAGCTTTGCACTGGCGAATGGGCACGAGCCGGTGGAAATAGAAAATCTTCAAGATAGCTCATGACGTGCTTGCGCTGGTCGCCGATTTCTATCCATTCACTGCCCGGGTTGATGGTATCGGCCAGCGTGGCGTTTTCGTCCAATTGCGAACGCATCTGGTCGAAATAGCCAACAGTAAGATTCGTGCCCAGGCGTACGTTGCCGCTATCGGGCTTGAGCTCGCCCAAAATGATTTTAAGAAGTGTGGTTTTGCCAGCTCCATTGGGGCCGATAAGGCCTATGCGATCCTTGCGCAGGATGGTGGTGGACAGATTATTGATGACGACCAAGTCGCCGTAGCTGTGCGACACACCCTCTAATTCGGCGACCAGCTTGCCCGACCGTTGACCCTCGGCCACTGCCAAATTCACATTGCCCTGGCGTTCGCGGCGTGATGAGCGCTCGCGGCGCAGTTGTTCCAACCGTCGAACCCGACCCTCATTGCGCGTGCGGCGTGCCTCGACGCCTTGGCGTATCCATGCCTCTTCTTGAGCAAGTACCTTGTCGAACTTTGCGTTTTGCTGCTTTTCGGCTTCCAGCCATTCGGCCTTGCGTTGCTGCCACTGCGAGAAGTTGCCTGGAAAGCTAAAGAGCTTGCCTCGGTCCAGCTCGACGATGCGTGTCGATACCGCGTCAAGGAATCGCCGGTCGTGGGTAATGATGACGACGCTGCTGCGAGTGGTAAGAAGCAGGTTCTCAAGCCACGCAATGCCTATGAAATCAAGGTGGTTGGTGGGTTCGTCGAGCAGCAGCAGGTCGGGTTCTTCGGCCATGGCACGCGCCAGCGCCACACGTTTGCGCATGCCTCCGGACAGCCCCTGGACCAGGGCTTGTCCATCCAGGCCCAATTGTTCGATCAGGGCATTGACGCGTGATGGGCGTTGCCAGTCTTCGCTTTCGGTCAGATCGCCGCAAAGCGTATCGAACACGGTCAGGCTGTCGTCCAGATCGGGCTCCTGCTCGACGGTGGCGGTTCTTAGGCCTCCCAGCCGCATGATTTCGCCATCATCAAGCGTGGTCCGGCCGTCCAGCACGCGCAGCAATGAGGATTTGCCCGCGCCATTGCGTCCGATCAGTCCGATGCGTTCGCCAGGCTGGATGGCCAGGTCGGCATGGTCCAGCAGGGGGTGATGTCCATAAGCGAGCTGGGCGTCGCCAAGCGTGATGAGTGTGTTAGCAGCCATATAAAACCAGAACCAGTCGTTGATTGGTAAAAGCACTATTGTCGCAGGTTACAATGACATGGTGAGGCAGGCTGGGCAATCGCGGTGCTTATGGCATCGAGGAAGGTCCGGACTCCACAGAGCGGGATAGCGGCTAACAGCCGTCCGGCAAGGCGGCGCACATGTTGCGCCGATAAGCCGAGGACTAGGGCCACAGAGACGAGTCTGCGGCGCGGGCATGTTTTTCATGCACTGACACGGCCATCTCCGTGTCGCATGCCGGGCAACCGGCATGGCGCTGCAGGGTGAAACGCGGCAACCTCTATCCGGA
>DATCYE010000034.1:0-6708 GCA_036570485.1 Pusillimonas sp.
TGCTTGCCGAGGCTGGATATCCGAACGGAGTGGAACTTTCCGCCGTCGGACTGACGGATCAGGCCTGGCAGCAGCGTCAGGAAGTGCTGATCAGCATGCTGGGTAAGGCAGGTATAAAGTTGAATGTCGTCAGGCTTGCCCCCGGTGCGGCGTTAAGCCGATTCTTTAAAGATAAGAGCGATGACATCTTTATCTCGTTGTGGACCGGCCGCCCTGATCCTTCCACGACCTTCGATGCATTATTGAGCACTACAGCGTTCTTTAATGCCGGTCACGTTGACGTAACAGAGGGCAAGCTGCAACCAGCCATGGAGAAGGCTCGTAGCACGGTGGATCGGGGTGATCGTATCCAGGCGCTGAAAGACGTTCAGCAGATCATCTACGATTACGATCTGGTTACGCCGCTGAACTTCGAGACGCAGCTGCTCGCGCATACCAATCGCCTGCAAGGCTATGTGCCCAATCTGCTTGGCAAGCCGAGATTTGATGGTGTTTCCCTGAAGAAGAAATAACTTGACTGTGCCGCGAGCTTTTTGCTTGCGGCCGCAAACTGCCGAGACAAATACAATGACGGCGATAAGTGTCTCCCGTCCCCATTCAGGGCGAGTCGCCTTGGTGACGGGCTCTACAAGTGGCATTGGCTTGGCTATTGCAGGTCGGCTCGCCAGCCTTGGGGCCGATATTGCGCTCCATGGCCTTGGCAAGCCCGAAGACATTGAGCATGTGGTCAAGGCCCTGCGCAAGCGGCACGATGTACATGTGCAACACTTCGAAGGCGACTTTACTGATAGCTCTTGTTTTGTGCCCATGATCGAATGCATTGCTGCTGCGTTGGGCGCACCCGACATATTGATCAATAATGCCGGCATGCAGTATGTAAGCCCCATATTGAGTTTCCCGCCGGAGAAGTGGGACATGATGCTGGCAGTTAACCTTTCTGCCTCTTTTCATACCATCCGTCTTTGTGCTCCGGCCATGTTGAAAAAAGGTTGGGGCCGCATTATCAATATGGCATCGGTCAGCGGGCTGGTAGGGGTGGCAGACAAGCCAGCCTATGTGGCGACAAAGCACGGCCTCGTTGGTCTAACGAAATCGGTGGCGCTGGAGTTTGTCGCTGCGTAGCGGTCTTTCTTCCGCCACGGTTGGTTCAAAACCCGCAAAGCGCCGCGAAGTTGGCCCATTGCACCCGCATTTCCGGCGACAGGTAACCTATGAATGCCAGTGCCATGACGGCCACCACGGCAAGAATGCCTGCATAGCTCCATGGTCCTTTTTTAGGCAGTGGCGCCTCGGGACTTCGGTGAGTATGGGCGTTACGCAGCGACATGGCTTCAGCCCCCGTTAACGATGTGTGGAATTTCTTTACGCCGGCACGGGCATGGCCCGTGCCTGTTCTTTTATGGGCAGGCAAAGCACCGCAGCAACGACGGCCAAAACAATGCCAGCCCACCAAACTATTGTATAGCTTCCCGTCGTCTGGTAAACATAGCCGCCCATCCAGACACCGATGAAACTCCCGATCTGATGGCCCAGGAACACGATGCCCGATAGCGTGGCCGCGTAGCGCAGACCATATATTTGCCCGATCAGCCCTTGCGTTAGTGGTACGGTGCCCAGCCAGAACACGCCCATCCAGGCTGCGAACATATAGGCAACAGTGGGGGTCAGAGGTAGGGCGATTAGAAACAGAATGCCAAAAGCGCGCAGAAAATAAACAGCGGCCAAAAGTGACTTTTTGCTGTACCGCCCGCCCAACTTGCCGGCGTAGAAGCAGCCGAAGACATTGAATAAACCAATGAAGGCGATGGCCGTTGCACCGTGGGTGGCGGTAAGTCCGCCGTCGATCAGATAGGCGGGAAGATGCAGGGTGATGAAAGCCGTATGGAAGCCGCAGACTGCATAGCTCCAGAACAGGAAATGAAATGAGCGATCGGCCATCGCATGCCGGATGGCGCTTTGCAGGTTATGTTCGCCTGCTTGGGCTGCAGGGCGGCCTCTAAGGAATACTGCTAGCGGGGCGGCAACCGCCACAAATAAGGAAAGCATCCACAGCGCGCCCGTCCAATCCATCTGTGAGATCAGCAGTTGCCCGGTTGGGACGACTGCGAACTGACCTAGCGAACCGCCGGCGCTTGCAATGCCCATGGCTGTGCTGCGGTAGGCAGCGGGAACTACGCGGGCCACCACCGGAAGAATCACGGGGAAGGTGGTGCCGGCTTGCCCCAGACCGACCAGTACGCCGGCGGACAAATACAGCGACATTTCATCGTGCGAAAAACGCATCCCCAGCATGCCCAGCGCGTACAAGGCTGCGCCCAACACGATGGTGCGCGCCGACCCATAACGATCAGCCAGCATGCCAGCGAAAATACTGCCCACGCCCCAGACAATATTCTGGATGGCAAAGGCCATCGAAAAAACATCTCGGCCCCAGCCCTGGTCCACGCCCATGGGCTGCATGAATAGGCCGAAGGTAGCCCGTACCCCCATGGCAAGAAGCACGATGAAAGCGCCGGCGTACAGCGTGCGCAAATAAGGTGTCGAAGATGGGGAGGACATGCGCTTGGACCTGCGTCAGCGGCGATCAGCTAGCCGCCTGATGGTGGAGAACGCTGAATATTAGCACCAGCGCGCTCAGCGCGTCTTAATCCGCCTGGCTGGCGTCATAGCCCATGTGGGCCGAGAGACGGCCGCAGATGTCGACCAGTATGTCTGTAATGTTTTCTATATCGGGGCGGGCCATGCCGTCGATGCGGGCGATATGAGGTACGTTGATGGCGGCCACCACGCGTCCGCCCATGCCGCGCACAGGAAAGGCGATGTTGGTGACGCCCTGGATCTGAATGCTGGGCATGCATGAGTAGCCGTTGTCACGCACCTCTTTCAGCAAGGTAAAAAGCTGTCCCGGATCCATGGTTTGTTCGCCTTCGACGCGGATATGGCTGCTTAGCATGCGTGTGCGCTCGACTTCGTCCTGATAGGCCAGCAGCACATGACCCGACGAGGTATCGGTCAGCCCCATGACCACACCTACTTTTAAACCGAAAGACCACCGTTCGGGGCTGTCGACTTGGGCAATGATGACCACGCGGCCGCCTTGGTAAATGGCCAGGTGGCAGGATTGTCGCGCACGTTCCGAGAGCTCGTGCAGCAAGGGTAGCGCCGAACCCACCAATGCCTTGATGGGCTGCTGGCGATTTGCCAGCTGGAACATGGTCAGAGTCAGAGTGTAACGATCATTCAGGTCGGCCTGTATATAGCCTCTGCGTTGCAGGGTAACGACCATGCGAAATATTTCGTTGACGTTTCTGCCCATGGCCTGGGCCAGCTCGTTAAGCGTGTAGCCGTCGGTGGACGCGCTGAGTGCTTCCAGGATATCCAGCCCTTTTTCAAGGGCCGGCGCGGCATAGCGGACGGTGCTGCCGTCTGACTTGGCGGCGGATTTCGATGTGTGCTTTTCAGGTGACATGCTTTTGGCGCGGTGCGTGTGAAATCAAGCAAGACGGGCAGGCCGGCTAGGCCGGGACTATTTTTATATGCAAAATATAATTTTTATCCTAGAAAATGTCTAGCCTTATAGCATTGGAAAATAAGGGCGGTCCTGGCAGGAATAGCCCGATACAGGGATATCCCTAGCCGCCCAGGCTCTTATAGCCATTGACCGTCGTCGAAATATTGGCATAGGATGGCTTGCATGCATATCAAAATAATTTTTATCAA
Source organism: Pusillimonas sp. (assembly GCA_036570485.1). Classification (GTDB taxonomy): domain Bacteria; phylum Pseudomonadota; class Gammaproteobacteria; order Burkholderiales; family Burkholderiaceae_B. The sequence goes on from DATCYE010000034.1 coordinate 3,721, forward strand.
TAAAAAGTGAGACAGTCTTTACGTGAGGGCAGGCGCCGCTATCGGGCAGGCTGCAAACAAAGACGGATGCAGGTAAATCCATGAACTATCAGTTCGATTTTGAAAGCGTGTTGTCGTATTGGCCAATGTTCCTGGAAGGGGCGGGAACGACGCTGCAAATGTCTTTCTGGGCGACGCTGGTGGGTTTTGTTTTGGGTGTTCTATGTGCTGTGGCGCGCAGCAGCGGCCCTGTATGGCTGCGCAAGCTGGTCGGCGGCTATGTTGAACTCATCCGGAATACGCCGCTGCTGGTGCAAAGCTATTTCCTGATCTTTGGCATGTCCAGCATAGGCCTGCGCATGCCCATCATGGTGGGCGCCATATTGGCCTTGGTCATTAATATTGGCGCTTACACTTGCGAGATTGTGCGTGCAGGCATCGAGTCCATTCATAAGGGGCAACTGGAAGCGGCCGAATGCCTGGGCCTGACGCCAACCCAAATTTATCTGCACATTATTCTTCGTCCGGCCATCGAGCGGGTCTACCCCGCCTTGGCCAGCCAGTACGTATTGTTGATGCTGGTGACCAGCATTTTGTCGGCGGTGGGCGCCAACGAGCTGTTCGGTGTTTCCAATTCCGTCCAGGCCAATACCTTCCGCAACTTCGAGGTTTTCATTGTGTTGTGGGTGGTCTACCTGGCGCTTTCGGCATTGGTTCGTGCCGTGTTCTGGCTGGTCGGCCAGTTTGTTTTCGTACGCCGGCGCAAGCTGGGTACCGCGTTGTAAGGCGGGCCCTGCATGAATTCCCAACAGTTCGAGTATTTGCTGCAAGGCGCCTGGGGCACCCTGTTGCTGTCGTGCCTGACTTTTCTTTTTGCGGGCATTCTTGGCATGGCGGTTGCCTTGTCCAGGGTCTCGCCGTTAAAGCCGGTGCGCCATGCGGCATCGGCCTATATCCAGCTGATCCAGGGCACTCCGCTGCTGGTGTTGATGGGCGTATGTTTCTACGGGCCCAATTTGCTGGGCGTAACTAGCGTGCCTGCCTTGTTGGCGGCAACGCTTGCGCTGACCATTCAGTCCAGCGCTTACTTTGGTGAAATATGGCGCGGCTGCATCCAGTCGGTAGAGCGCAGCCAGTGGGAAGCGGCCGAATGCCTGGGCTTTAGCCGCTTGCAGCGTATGGCCCTGGTCATATTGCCGCAAGCCTTGCGCATTGCCACGCCGCCCACGGTGGGCTTCATGGTGCAGATCGTCAAGAACACTTCGATCGCTTCCCTGGTCATCGGCTATGCGGAACTGTCATACAACGCCAAGATCCTGAACAACTCCACGTTTGAACCTTTTCTTTACTTCGGGTGCGCGGCAGCCTTGTATTTTGCAATCTGCTATCCCATGTCCTTATGGAGCCGGAAGCTTGAAAAAAGACTGAATGCCGCTCGCGGCGCAGTGATGCTGTAAAAAGTGACGCCGGCGGCATCGCCGTTTTACCGGCTTAATAAAACCAGGAGACAGACAAATGAAAACACAGGCTATTTCAAAAACGACAAGTGCGCCATTGCGCGTATTTGCAGCGGGCGCCCTGGCGTGCCTGTTGGGCTTGGGCGTTACGCCTTCGCAGGCCAACGATCTGGCCAAGATCAAGGCAGATAAAGTAATACGGGTGGCTATTGATCTGGGTGCGCCGCCCTTCGGAACGAAAGACGAAACCCTCAAGCCCATCGGGTCCGACGTCGAAACCGCCGAGCTGCTGGCGAAAGATCTGGGTGTAAAGCTCGAGATCGTGCCCACCACGGGGGCCAATCGGGTTCCCTTCCTGCTGACCAATAAAGCGGATCTGGTCGTGGCAAGTTTCTCCATTACGCCCGAGCGCCAGAAAGTGGTGGCATTCTCGGTACCGTATGCAGCCATACAGGCGGTAGTGGGCGCGCCCAAAAGCATGAAAATTTCCAAGCTGGAAGATCTGGTCGGTAAGACGGTGATCTCCACACGCGGAACGACTAACGACATCGCGATTACCAAGCAGGCGCTGCCAGGCACCAATATCTTGCGTTTCGACGACGACGCCACGTCGATTACGGCGGTATCCAGCGGCCAGGGCGATATCTTCGCAACGGCGCCACCGCTGCTCAAAGCCATCAACAAGAAAACGCCGGGCAAAGATATGGAATCCAAGATCGTGCTGTCCACGGCCATGTTGGGCATAGGTCTGAACAAAGAAACCGCCGATCTTAAAGGCTGGGTCGATAACTGGGTGCGGGCCAACCTGAAGAACGGCAAGCTCAACGATATCTATCAAAAATACCATGGTTCGCCGCTACCCGAAAACGTGCTGAGCGCCGGTAAATAACGGGGGCGCTTCATGACTGGACGTCTGGCAGGAAAGACCGCAGTGGTGACTGCGGCGGGGCAGGGCATAGGCAGGGCTACGGCCCAGTTGTTCGCCCAGGAGGGCGCGCGAGTCGTGGCCACCGATATCGACGCCGGCCTTTTGGCCGGCCTGGAAGGGTGCATCACGCATAGGCTCGATGTTACGCAGCCGGCGCAGATCCAGGCCCTGGCCAGCGAGCTGGGTTCTGTCGATGTCCTGTTCAATTGCGCGGGTTATGTGCACGACGGGTCCATACTGGACTGCGATGACGAGGCCTGGCGTTTCTCTTTCGACTTGAATGTGGCATCGATGTACCATACGATGCGGGCCTTTCTGCCCGGCATGCTCAAGCAGGGGCGTGGTTCCATCGTCAATATGTCGTCGGCCGCATCCAGCGTCAAGGGAGTCTCGAACCGTTTCGTGTATGGGGCGACCAAGGCGGCAGTTATTGGCATGACTAAATCGGTTGCCGCCGATTTCGTTTCTCAGGGCGTGCGCTGCAACGCGATATGCCCCGGCACGGTAGAGTCCCCATCGCTGACCGGCCGAATCACGGCGCAGGCGGGTAAGCAGGGTAGATCCCAAGAGCAGGTTCGCACTGATTTCATTGCGCGCCAGCCTATCGGGCGTCTGGGCAAGCCG
>DATCYE010000035.1:0-12814 GCA_036570485.1 Pusillimonas sp.
GCCATCGCTCGTGCAGCAGCGACAATCCCAGGTATTCGGGCCGGAAGTCGTGGCCCCACTGGGACACGCAATGCGCTTCATCGATGGCAAACAGCGACACCTTACCCTGCGAAAGCAGATCAAGGCAGCGGTCGGTCAGCAAGCGCTCAGGCGCCACGTAAAGCAGATCAAGCTCGCCCGCCAGGAAGGCCTGCTCGACATCGCGCGAGGTGCGCCAGTCTTGGGACGAGTTCAAATAGGCGGCGCGCACGCCAAGCTCCAGCAAGGCATCGACCTGATCCTGCATAAGCGCGATAAGCGGTGAAATAATCACGCCCGTGCCTGGCCGAACCAGCGCTGGTATTTGATAACAAAGCGATTTTCCGCCGCCCGTGGGCATCAGAACCAGTGCATCGCCCCCTTGCACCACATGCTCGATAATGGCCTGTTGATCGCCTCGAAAAGAGTCGTAGCCAAAGACGCGTTGCAGTGTTTCCAGAGAAGAGGTGGTCATGCTTAATAAATCGGGACGGAGAATCGAAGACCTATATCATAGTCGCCACTGACAAGCTCCCGCTCCGCCTTGAGCCCGATCCGCAGATTAGGGCTGTACCAGAACTGCTGACTCACGCCGAAACTGCGGCGCGTGTTGCCGGTCGACGAGTATTCGTTTTCATAAACGCCGCTCACGTCGCCCCAACGCCCCGTCGGCACAGTGGCCGTCCAGCGCTGGCGCATGCCGCCCGGCGACACACCGTCCTGATAGCGGCTAAGGTCGGTAAAGCCCGCCGTATGCCGCTCGTTCAACCAGGAAAGCTGCAAATCGTCCAGCAGATTGACCTTATAAGCCGCCTGGTAACGCCAGCCCTGGTCCAGGCCGTAGCGGGCGCGCGCCACGCCGGCGCTCCATACGCCCCAACGCGAACTGTAGTTCCCGCCCAGCCCCGAGGTGAGCAGATTGGGTGCGACCTCCAGCTGCGATTCAAGTGTGAAGTCGGGTGACAGCCCATAACGCAACACGGTATTGCTGGCGGTCGGCCCATAAGTCAGATCGCCCTGATCGTGGTTGGAAGCGTAATCGAGCGCGCCTATGGACATGGAATACTGCCAGCTCTCGCTATCGCCCGACCCGGCAAGCGACGACTGCGAAATACTGACCCCGCTCATGCGGGTGGAATTGCCCCAAGCGGGAACCACGATTTCCTCATTGCCCAGGGTCACGTCCAGGCCCTGCTTGCTTGAATAACGCCAGTTGCTGGATCCCAAGGTCCAGGCGGTGTCGTTCTGCCGGGCCAGCCACGGAGAGCGTAAACGGCGCGACGGGCGGTGCCAACCCCGCGCGCCGCGCAAACCAGGCGAGGCATCGGATACATGGCGCCTGCGCCAGGCATTGGTATCCTCCTCTTGCCAAAAGAAGCTATAGGGAATGTCTGGCGCCGACTCGGGGTCGACGTAACCCATGCCGGAAAACATGGGTTCGGTTCCAGGGGTATCGGGCAAGGGTCGGGGCGGAGCGACGTGAATCTGGGGGGCGGCAAAGACCTGAGCGGGAGCCAGGTCGCGCAGTTGCGGGCTGGCAGCCCGGCCCGGATGCCAGGCCAGCGCACACACCAAGCCTACGCTCCAGGGCAAGACCGCAATCCTTCTACTATCCAGGCAAAAAAAGCTCATCGACAATAAGCGCCGTCCAATCCGGCATAAAGCAAAACATCAGTGCGGGCGCCGGTCTGCGGAAAAGTCCAGCATGGCCTCGCCACTGGTATCCAGGGATTTTTTGATGGCGCTGTACTTTTCAAGCACGGCAGACTTGTACACCACACCCAGCAGCCTGGGCTGCTCTTCACGGCTCACTACCGGCAAGCGCTCGCCCCGGAACTGCACGAAATAGTCCTGAGCCTGATCCAGCGTCATGTCGGGATGCAAGGTCTTGACGAAATCCAGGCGCACGACCTCGCCCGCGCGCTTTTGCTGGATATCGCCCTGGCTCAACAATAAACTAGTCAAATCCTGCTGGGCAATCACTCCCTGGTAAACATTGTTTACATCGACCACATACAAGTACTTGACCGGATACTCCAAAAACTGCTGTAAGGCATCACGCACCGGCGCTTCAGTGGAAATCACCGTATCGGCCGGCCTGACCAGATCGCGGATCACGGTATGCCGCAATTGATTGCGCAGCGTGACGTCCCGCTCGCGTACCGTGGTCACTTCGTACATGGCGACTTCGGCCACCGCCCGCGATACAAAATAGGCCACGACACCCGCCAGCATCAGCGGCAGAACAATCTGGTAGCTCAGCGTCATCTCGAAAATCATCAGTATCGCCATCAATGGCGCACTGGTTGCCGCTCCCAGGAAGCTGCCCATGCCAACCAGCGTATACATATAGACTTGGGCCTGCATGCCGGGCCAGAAGTAAGCGACCGTCATGCCGTACAGCGTACCCAGGGCGCCACCCACAAACAGTGCCGGCGTAAAGACCCCGCCCACGGCGCCGGAGCCGGCCGTCAGGGCCGTAGCAACGATTTTGCACACCAGAATCAACACAACGGCTTGCCAGGCCCATGGGTTATGCAAGAGCGAATGCACCACGCTATAGCCATTGCCCGCCACTTCGGGAATCGCCATTAACAACAGGCCCAATAACAAGCCGCCCAGGCCCAGGCGTGCAGGCAGCGACAGCCCGGTGCGCTGGAATTGCCGTTTGGATAAATCCAGAAACTTCAAAAACAGCGGCGCGCCGATACCGGATATTGCCCCCAGCAAGATAAAAGGCAATACCTCTTGGCCCGGAATCTGCGGCATGCCGACCATGGCGTAGGTTGTTTGATAATGCCCGGTCATGCGCATGACGATATTCGATGAGGCCGCCGCCACCAGCAGCGGCCCAAAACTTTGCATGCTCATGGTGCCGATGACGATTTCAGCCACGAACAGCGCGCCCGCTATGGGCGCGCCGTAGGCTGCCGCAACGCCGGCTGCGGCGCCGCAAGCTACCAGCAGCCGCAAGCGCGCTGTGCCGAAGTAGGTAAAGCGTCCAATAGCCGAAGCGGCAAGCGACGCCAGATGCACCATGGCGCCCTCGCGCCCGATGGACCCGCCCGAAGCCACCGTGCACAACGAGGACAGCGATCTGAGCAGGCCCTGCCGTATCGACAGGCGCCCGTCGCCTATGGCCACTGCCTCCATGTAGTCGGAGTTGGCGCGAGCCTTGGTTTTTTTGGAGGCCCACAGCAAACCTCCTGCTACGATGCCGCCGCACAGGGGAAACAACAAGCGCCCATACCAGGGCAGGCCGCGCATCACCCCCACAATGGAACCGCTTTCGCCGGTGACCGCTTTTTGTATAAGACGCATGCCTTCATGAAAGGCAATGGTGGCGAATGCACCCAAAACGCCAACCAGAACAGCCCAGCAAAGCATGGCGGGAAGATCCGACAGCCATGAATAGCCGGCAAGGCGGCGGCGCACCGACTGCACGGGATTTCTAATCATGCCCGTCCTGTGTTGGGAGTATCGAGAGCCAAAATATAAGCGTCATACCTATTTCAATCCATTTCTGGACGCTTGCCAGCCGCCATGCCAGCGGGCAAACTTGCGTCCTATGGAATCCCCTCTAGTAAAAGTACTGGTTGTCGACGACGACCCCGCCTTGCGCCAATTGCTGGCAGACTATCTTAACCGCCACAATTACGACACCTTGCTGGCGCCCGACGCCAGCGACCTGGCGGCGCGGATTCAGCGGTATTCACCCGACCTGATCGTACTCGATCGCATGATGCCCGACGGCGACGGCGCCGAAGCCTGCCGGCGCCTGCGCCAGCAAGGCGAAGACATTCCCGTTATTTTACTGACTGCACGCGACGAAACCGTGGATCGGGTAGTGGGCCTGGAAGCGGGCGCCGACGATTACCTTGGCAAGCCTTTCGATCCGCGCGAGCTACTGGCACGGATCGAGGCGGTTTTACGTCGCAAGAAAGGCGCATCGGCACTGAGCAAAGACAAGCCGGTTGCTTTCGGCCCCTTCGTTTTCGACCCGACAACACGTCAGCTTTTACGCGACAAGGAAATCATACGATTGACGGGCGGCGAAGTGAATCTGCTTGAGGCGATGGTCAACAACCCCGGCAAGCCGCTGTCCAGAGAAAGGCTGTTGGCGCTGGCGCGCGACGACGACGAGGGCGAGCGCAACGACCGCGCCATCGAGGACGACCCCAAGCAGCCACGCTGGATACAAACCGTATGGGGCGTGGGATACCGGTTCTCACCCTAAAATCGCCACCCTATGCTGCGTTCCTTATTACCCCGATCGCTCCGCGCGCGCCTGCTGCTTTTTACGCTGGGCACCATCTTGCTGGTGCAGGCCGCCACCTTCGCGACGGTTTCGCATTACCGCAAAAAATTCACCGAAGAGGTCGCCGTGGACTTCACGGCGACGACCATACGCACCCTGCGCGCATCGTTGGCGGAAATTCCGTCCGACGAGCGCGCCGATTTCGTACGCACGGCGTCACAGAACCAATGGCGCCTATGGTCGCGCAGCCTGCCCTCGGATGCCAGCCTGGAACGCCGCCCCTCGCAAGCACGACAACATCGCGAGCCTCGACATCCGCCCGAGCCGCCCCCCAGCGGCGATATACGCAACAATCTTAGAACCTTCGTCCAGGCACTGAACACCCGCCTGCAAGACGGCACGCGGGTCGCCCTGTCGCGAGGGCCGGAGCCCAGACTATATATTTCACTACTGCCCGAACCGGATCTGGAGGACACACGCTATAACCGCGAATGGCTGGTCATTCCGCTGGATCGCATCGCGCCGCCCGTAGCCACGCCCATGATATTGGTATGGCTGACAGGCATGGGATTCTTCCTGCTGTTCGCTGCGGCCTTCTCCTGGCACATCACGCGGCCCTTGACGCGGCTGGCCCAGGCAGCCGACCAGTTGGCGGCCGGCCAGCCCCAGCGTGTCGTGCTTTCGGGGCCCAGCGAAACGCGCATCCTGGGCGAACGCTTCAATGCCATGCTGGACACGCTGGCCGAATCCAGTGCCGTTCAGCGCACCCTGCTGGCAGGGCTGCCGCACGACCTGAAAGGTCCGTTGTCGCGCATGTGGCTACGCATAGAAATGATCGACGACCCCACCTTCCAGGAAGGCATGCGCAAAGACGTGCAGGACATGCAACGCATGGTCAATCAGTTCATTGGCTTTGTTCGAGGCTCGGACCCTGCTTCCTACCAGTTCCAGACACTGGACTTGAACGTCTGGCTGGACGAACAGGTATCCGCCTGGGAAAGCGCGGGCAGTCCGGTGACGCTTACCGGAATCAGCGACCGGCCCTTGCCGCTGAAAGCCGACAAAATCGCCTTGGGCCGCTTGCTGGACAACTTGATTGCCAATGCACTGAATCATGGCGCGCCGCCTGTAGAAATCGCCCTGACGCTTGCTGCCGGCGGGGCGATCATTACCGTGAGGGATCATGGCCCGGGCATAGGCCCGGAAAGGCGCGCTGAAGCCCTGCGGCCATTCTCGCGCCTGGACGATGCGCGTACCCGCACCGGCTCGGTAGGCCTGGGCCTGGCGCTGGCCGATGCCATTGCCCGCGCCCACGGCGGCAGCCTCACGCTGGACGAAGCCGAGGGCGGCGGATTGGCCGTACGCATTAGCCTGCCGCTGGACGCAGCCGATACGGCTAACGCATCCGGCCTGTGATCAGCCTTCGAACTCGGGCGGTGTCGGCGGTATCGACAAGCCGAACATGCGCCAGTACACCCATATATTGAAGATCAGCGCTACCGGTAGCGCAATAATGGCGCCCGCCAAAATCAAACGCAATGAATCCACCGATGCGGCAGCATCCCAGATAGTGATGTCGTCCAGAACCAAATACGGGAAGAAGCTGTATCCCAGCCCACCCAGCACAATCAAGAAAATAAGCAGCGTCATGGCGAACGGCAGCGCCGTCGTCCGATAGCTGCTGTTGATCATGCGCTGCAAGCACATTTCGATCGACACAAAGCAAACCAGCAAAAGCCCCCACAAAGCCACCACGATAGGCCAATGCGGGCCATCGCTCCATTTAAGGAATACGCCGGGATTGGCAAATGCCAGCACCACCGATACCCCTACCGCCCCGGCAGCCGACCAACGTACCGCGCGCCGGCCCCACATGACAGCACGCGCCCGCAGCTCGCCTGCCACGCGCATGATCAGCCAGGACGCGCCCAGCAGACAATAGGCCGCCACCGCACACAGCCCAATGAACAGGGAAAACCAAAGATAGCCCGCTTGCGCCTGATACGACACGACCACTTGCGCCAGCAAAAAGCCGTGTGCAACCGCAGTCAGCAACGACCCGAATGCAAAACCGAAGAGCCAGCGCGATTGCCACTCCTGAGGCGCACGCAAGCGTATTTCGAACGAAACCGAACGCAGCAGGACGCCCAGGGTCAACACACACAAGGGCAGGTAAAGCTCTCCCATGACACTGCCCCAGGCATTGGGAAAGGCCGCCACGAAAAGCCCCAGGCCCAGGAACAGCCAGAACTCGTTGGCATCGCGCCAGGGGCTCAGCAGTGACAGCATGCGCGGGCGCAGATCCGCCGGCGCAAACAAGGCCAGGCAGCCCACACCGACATCGAAACCATCGAGTACGGTGCCGGCCACAATGACTGCAAAGAACAGGCCCATGAAAACCAGAGGCATCCAGAAGGCCGGATCATGGGTGCCCAGACCCAGCGCGGCAGCAAGTGAATCAATCATGCCCGCCCCCGTCGTCTGGCTATGGGCACCACACCAAAGCGCCCAATATGTCGCAACATCTGGAAGAAGCCCAGCAGAAATACAAGATAGAAAACCATATAGGCTGCATAGCCTCCCAGCAGCACATCGAAGGACGCATTGCCCGCGACTTCGCTGACGGTGATCGTGCCATTGACCATATAAGGGAAGGCCCCCACCAGCACATGGGCCAAGCCCGCCAGCAGCATGACCCAGCCTGAAAAACTCATAACGATAAGCAGGTGGCGCCAAGCCACCGACAGCGCACCGGGATCGTAATGTATGCGTCGCGCACGCCACAGTGTGAGCCAGGCCAGCAAAGCCATACATAGCCCGGCTACCACAGCCAGCCTGAAGGACCAGAAAGTCAGCGCCACCGGCGGCGTCATGCCCGCAAATTGATCCAGGCCTTGTAATTTACCGTTGGCGTCCCGCCCCAGCCAGGCACTGCCGGCGTTACGCCACAGCCAGGCCGCCCGATTGACGGCCGACTCGGCATCGGGCCAGGCGAACAGCACCAGGTCGGCCGATGCGCCACTGTGCCAGTAGGCGGCGGTGGCCGCTGCCTTGGCCGGCTGATGCTGCGCCGTCATGTTGACGGTTCCGGCCGCCATGACACCTTGCAACAGTATGCCGACGGCGGCGATCCAGATCGCCGTCTTAAAGACCAGGCGGCCGCTTTCATCGACCGGACGACGCAGGCTTTGCGCCGCCACCATGCCCAGCATAAGAAACGCCACGGTCAGGGCGCTGGCCAGCACGAATAAACCTGCATACCAGGGCAAGGACGGATTGAACAACACATCCGACCAGGCTCCAAGCTGATAACTGTCGTCGACCAGCACCGCCCCGGCCGGCGTATGCATCCAGGAGAGCAACGCGACCAGCCAGAAGGAAGATACGGTTACTCCCAGCGCCACCATGAAAACGATCAGGCCGTGGGCCTTTTCGGACAAATGCCTTTGCCCGAACAGCATGGCACCCAGGAAGCAGGACTTGAAGATGAAGGCCGAGAGTATCCCCGCAGCCAGCAATGGACCGGCAATGTTGCCTATCTTGCCCATGAGCTTGGGCCAAAGACTGCCAAACTGTATCAATACGGGCAGGCTGGCTGCAAAGCTAAGTATGAAGGCCAGCGCAAAAACCCGTACCCAGAAACGGTAGGCCGCCGTCCACGCGGCATGGTCCGGCCCCAGCGATCGCCACTTGAAATACAGCAGCACCCACGCCAGGCCCAGCTCTATGACAAGAAACAGCAACATGAACCCAAGGCTTGAAAAGAACTGGATCTGCGTCAGCCACAATGTCGAATAGGTCATAATGTGCGCTAGTTTAGAGCCAGTTCGCCATTTGTAAACCCAATAGACAAGCAAATGGCGCTGAACGTGGCAAAATGCTTACTTCGCTCGACAACTCCCTGCTTATCCAGTATGACTTCCGTACCTGCACCTGCCCCCGTATCCAACTTCCTGCGCACCATCATCGATAACGACCTGGAGCAAGGCCGCTATGCCGACAAGCGCTGGGCGGGCAACCCGGGGCCGGCCTCTGTGCAACAGCAGGGCGATATCGACACCGCCCGCATCCGTACCCGCTTTCCGCCCGAACCCAACGGCTACTTGCACATCGGACACGCCAAGAGCATCTGCCTGAATTTCGGTCTGGCACGCGACTACCTGGGCGCTTGCCACCTGCGCTTCGACGACACCAACCCCGAAAAAGAAGAAGACGAATATGTCCACGCCATCATCGACATGGTGAAATGGCTGGGTTTCGACTGGAATTACGGCGAAGAGCATAACGGCTATTTTGCGAGCGACTATTTCGGCTACATGTACCAATTCGCCGAAGCCCTGATCCAGGCCGGCCTGGCTTATGTCGACGAGCAAAACGCCGACCAGATGCGAGCCATGCGCGGCACCCTGACCGAAAAAGGCACGAACTCGCCCTGGCGCGACCGGCCTGCACAAGAGTCCCTGACCTTGCTGCGCGAAATGCGCGACGGCAAGCATCCGGACGGCAGCATGGCCCTGCGCGCCAAGATCGACATGGGATCGCCCAACATCAATATGCGCGATCCGGTGATGTACCGCATCCGCCACGTAGCCCATCACCGCACGGGTAGCGATTGGTGCATTTACCCCATGTATTCGTGGGCACACCCCGTGGAAGACGCCCTGGAAGGCATCACCCACAGCATCTGTACCCTGGAATTCGAAGATCAGCGTCCTTTCTACGACTGGATCCTGAACCACCTGGCCGATTTGGGCCAGTTATCGCGCCCCTTGCCCCGCCAGTACGAATTCGCCCGCCTGAACCTCAATTACGTGGTGACCAGCAAGCGCAAAGTACTTGAACTGGTGCGCGAAGGCCATGTAAACGGCTGGGACGATCCGCGCCTGCCTACCCTGGCCGGCCTGCGCCGCCGCGGCTACACACCCTCTGCCATACGCTTGTTCTGCGAGCGCCTGGGCGTCTCCAAGGCCGACTCCCGCATCGATTACAGCATTCTGGAACAAGCCTTGCGCGACGACCTGGATCCCAAGGCCGAACGCCTGGTGGCTGTACTCGATCCGATCAAGCTGCTTATCGTCAACTACCCCGAAGGCCAGACCGAGCTCTGCCACGCCCCACGCAATCCGCACGATCCCGACGCCGGCATGCGCGAATTCCCGTTCGCGCGCGAGCTCTGGATAGAACGCGACGATTTCCGCGAGGAAGCGCCCAAGAAATATTTCCGGCTCTTCCCGGGCAATACGGTAAGGCTCAAGTACGGCTACATCGTGCGCTGCACCGGCTGCACCAAAGACGCAGACGGCAATGTCGTCGAAGTCCAGGCCGAATACCTGCCCGATACCAAAAGCGGCACGCCGGGCGCCGATTCAGTCAAGGTCAAGGGTAATATCACCTGGGTCAGCGCCGAGCACGCCGTAGCCGCTGAAGTCCGGCTCTACGACCGCCTCTTTGCCGATCCGCACCCCGACGCTGGCGACAAAAACTTTCTGGACGCTCTGAATCCCGAGTCCTGCACGGTTGTGCAAGCCTGGCTGGAGCCCGGCGCACAAGCGGTGCCCGACACCCGTTGGCAATTCGAGCGTCTGGGCTATTTCGTTGCCGACCGTGAAACGTCCACAGTGCAAAAGCCCGTCATAAACCGCGCCATCACGCTCAAGGACTCCTGGGCACAGCAAAAATAAGAAGGGCGCAACGCGTCCGATTTGTAATTTTTTATTAGCGAATAAGCAAGTGAGCGAATCTTCCTCCAAACGGAAAGACCAACTGGCGCTGGATTTCAAAAGCGCCACGCTGTATGCCGTACGCGTCGTGCTGCACAGCCACGATGCCGCCCAACTGACCGCGGCGCTGCAACAGCGCATGCAAGACGCGGGCTCGTTTTTCGAGAACGAACCGGTAGTGGTCGATGCCAGCCAGATCGAACAAACCATAGATTGGGCTGCCTTGCTCAAGGCGCTACGCGACTACAAACTGCATCCGGTCGGCGTGGTGGCTCAGGACGCCAATCTGAAGGCAGCCCAGGCACAAGGCTTGACTGCAGTCGATTTGGCTAATCCTGCTCCGCGTCCTACCAGTACGCCCGCCCCCGAACAAGACGTCCCGGTTGTTGCACCGCCCGCCGCCAAGGCGGATCAGGCCGACGCCGCGCCGCAGCGGGTCGCCGAGCCCACGGTTCCCGAGGTCGCACCGGCAGCCATGGTAATCAATCGGCCATTGCGATCCGGGCAGCGTATCTATGCCCGCAACACCGACCTGATCATCATTGGCGTAGTCAGCCAGGGCGCCGAGGTTATTGCCGACGGCAATATCCATGTGTACGGCCCTTTGCGCGGCAAAGCCATGGCCGGCGCACGCGGAGACACCAGCGCGCGTATATTCACTACTCAGCTGGACCCCGAGCTGTTGGCTATTGCAGGCGTGTATCGGGTCATTGAAACTCAGTTGGACAAGACCTTGCGCAATCAGCCGACCATCGTCCATCTGGATGGCGACATCTTGCGCATGACCCCACTGGGCCAGTAACGGATATTTTTTGTTGCCAAGCAAAGCGCAAATTAGCGCTGGCTTAGGCTGTTTTGATGCGATTTTGCATTACGATTACGTGATTTACAAAAACCTAAAGGAATTCTAACGTCATGGCGCGAATTGTTGTGGTGACTTCCGGCAAAGGCGGAGTGGGTAAAACCACCACCAGTGCGAGCTTCTCTTCCGGACTGGCGATGAAAGGCCATAAAACCGTCGTCATCGATTTCGACGTCGGCTTGCGCAACCTGGACCTGATCATGGGCTGCGAACGCCGTGTGGTCTATGACTTCGTCAATGTCATTCAGGGCGAGGCCACCCTTAACCAAGCGCTGATACGCGATAAACAGCTTGAAAACCTGTTCATTCTGCCCGCATCGCAAACTCGCGATAAAGACGCCCTGACCCGTGAAGGCGTTGAAAAAGCCCTTAACGACCTGGCCGACATGGGCTTTGAATACATTGTTTGCGATTCGCCCGCCGGCATCGAAACGGGCGCGCTTATGGCCTCTTATTTCGCCGACGACGCATTGGTCGTGACCAACCCCGAAGTCTCTTCGGTGCGCGACTCTGATCGCATCCTGGGCATCTTGTCGGCCAAGTCGCGGCGCGCCGAAAGGGGCGAAGAGCCCATCAAGGAATATCTGCTGCTTACGCGCTACAACCCAAAACGCGTAGCCGAAGGCGAAATGCTTTCCCTGAAAGACATTGAAGACATTTTGCGCATCAAGCTGATCGGCGTGGTTCCTGAATCCGAATCCGTGCTGCAAGCGTCCAACCAGGGCATTCCTGCGATCCACCTGCGCGACAGCGATGTGGCCATCGCCTACCAGGATGTGGTGGCGCGCTACCTGGGCGAAGAAAAGCCGCTGCGCTTCGTCGACTACGAAAAACCGGGCTTGTTCAAGCGCCTGTTCGGAGGGAAATAATATGTCTCTCCTCTCCTTTTTTCGTGGCCAGAAAAAGACCTCCGCCAGCGTGGCGCGCGACCGCCTGCAGCTTATTCTTATCAATGAGCGGGGCGACGGCGTAACACCCGACTACCTGCCACGGCTGCAAAAAGAACTGGTCGAAGTCATCTCGCGCTACGTCAAGATCAATCCCGACGACATCAAGGTCAACCTGGAACGCCAGGACTCCCTGGAAATCCTGGAAGTCAAAATCGAAATGCCTCAGGTGGAAGGCGGCCAAAGCTGATCCAGGCGGTGTGATGCAGGGGCCGCACAAACGGTCCCGGCTTCACGCCCATCCATACAGGTGGATGCCTTTAGTCAATTTCCATAAATAAAAAAAACCGCTGCATGGCGACCATGCAGCGGTTTTTTGTTCTGCCCAGGCTTATTGGTTCTTGCCGACCTGATCGCCGATAATCCCACCGATGGCTGCGCCACCCACAGTACCCAGGATGCCGCCTCCGGTGATTACAGCTCCTGCCACGCCACCCAAGCCGGCGCCGGTCACTGTGCTTTTCTGGCGATGGCTCATGTTGTCCCAGGAGGAACATGCGCCCAAAGACAGGGCAAGAAGGCCGGCGGCAGTAAATTTACCGAGAGTTGCTAGTTTCATTTTTGATCTCCGAATAATGCGAGCGACACGTTAAAGTAGCCGATACTTCACGCCCACGGCAAGATTTCCGTAGATAGGCTTGTGAACGAGCGCAACAGTTGTATCAGAACCCGATCAGGCTGATTTAATCAAGGCCAAAACATCCTTGAACTGCGGATGCGCAGGCGTTTCCAGCCATTCGAACATGGCCATTTCGGCGCTTATTTGCTCTAAACCGTGGTGATTCCAGCGATTTTGTGCCGCCACAAGGTCGGCGGGGCGCCGCGAGCCGACGCAGTCGGCCACTAATATGGGTTCCAGGCCCAAGCGGGCCAGCCCCAGGCCTGTTTGTAACACGCATACATGCGCCTCAGTGCCTATTAACAACACCTTGGGCCGCCGCCGGGGCAATTCCGACTGAAAATGGCTTTCCCGGGTCGCATCGAAATGCGTCTTGTGTATGACGTGATC
>DATCYE010000036.1:0-8289 GCA_036570485.1 Pusillimonas sp.
GCTGTCTACCGGCTTTTGGGGCGCCTTAGGGCATTTGCTGCAAATACAGGCTTATCGGTATGCGCCGGCATCGGTGCTGGCACCCTTTATTTATTTGCAGATCATCAGCGCGGCCACGCTGGGCTGGTTGATATGGGGTCAGTTTCCCGACGCCTTCAGTTGGCTGGGCATTGCCGTCATTTGCGCCAGCGGTGTGACGATAGGCATGGTGGAATGGCGGAACCGTAAATTATAATGACGGCATGAGCAAAAGAATTCTAATCGTTCGCACGTCCTCCTTGGGCGACTTGGTGCATATGCTGCCGGCTATCTCCGACATTGCCTTGCATGTGCCGGGTGCGTGCATCGATTGGATCGTCGAAGAAAGCTTTGCCGAAATCCCTACGTGGCATCCTGCCGTCAACGAAGTCATTCCGGTGGCGCACCGGCGCTGGCGCAAGCATTGGTGGTCGGCTGAAACGCGCGCCGAGCGTGCCGCCCTGCGCCGCAACCTGGATGCGCGCCGGTACGATGTGGTGCTGGATATGCAGGCCCTGATGAAATCAGTATGGCTGCTGCGGCAAACGCACGGCGTGCGCCACGGCCTTGACCGAAAATCGGCGCGCGAACCTTTGGCCTCGTTTTTCTATCAGGTAAAGCATACGGTCGAGTTCTGGCAACCCGCCGTAACGCGGCAGCGCGAACTGGCCGCTTCGGCCTTTGGCTATTCTTATAGCGGCGAGCCCGACTTCGGTTTACACGGCATTACCGATGGCATCGAGATCCAGCCTTATGCCGTGATCATGCCGTCGGCCAGCCGCGACGACAAGCTTTGGCCGGAAGCCGACTGGCAAAAGGTGTTCGCGCGCTTGCATGAGCACGATCTTGATTTGAAACTGCTGTCGGGCAGCCCGGCCGAGACCGAAAGGGCGCGGCAACTGGTAGCCGGCAATCCGCGTGCGCAGGTACTGCCCCGCATGAATCTTACCGAAGTGGCCAGGGTGTTGGCCGGCGCGCGCATGATGGTGGGGCTGGACAGCGGTTTGACACACTTATCGGCGGGCCTGGGGCGGCCCACCATTGGTATCTACAAGGCGTCCACGCCGGTGCGTACGCCACTAGAGGGGCCGGCTTACACCGCCAGTCTTGGCGAGCGGGGCAATGCGCCTTCGGCCGAAACCGTGCTAAGCGCCGTAGAGCAGGCCTTGGCGCCCGTTGGTGTTTATTCTTGAACCGTTTTTTTTATACTGCGCTTATTCGGATGCTGTCTCCGGCCTTGCTGGGCTGGATGGCTTTGCGCGCGCGGCGTTCAGGCGGCGACTGGGAAGTGTGTTCAGGTGCGCGCTTTGGCCGCTATGCGCAATCCAGCTCCTTAAGCAAGCCGGTATGGGTGCATGCGGTCAGCCTGGGAGAAACGCGCGCGGCCGAGCCTTTGATTCAGGCGCTGCTGGACCAGGGCGAAAGCGTACTGCTAACGCACATGACAGTTACCGGTCGGGCAGAGGGGCAACGCGCCTTTGCGTCGGCCATTGCCCAGGGACGGCTGGAGCAGCAATGGCTGCCGTACGATTTTCCGGGTAGCACACGTCGCTTTATCAATCATTACCAGCCATGCGCGGGCATACTGATCGAGCGCGAGGTCTGGCCTAATTTGCTTGCGGCTGCACGGCGTTTTCAGGTTCCCATGATGCTGGTCAGCGCGCGCTTTTCCGATCATTCTTTGCGCCAGGCCCTGCGCATAGGCAGTGTCATGCGCGAAGCTTACGGCCAATTCGATGCCGTGTATGCACAGGCCCTGCACGATGCGCAACGACTGGAACAGGCGGGCTCGTCGGCTGTGCGGGTATCGGGAAATTTCAAGTTCGATGTGTCGCTGCCGCCCGACAAGATTCAGCGCGGCCGCGACTTTGCCGCCGGCCTGGGGCGCAAGGTGATTGTGATTGCCAGCACGCGCGAGGGCGAGGACGAACTTTTCATTCATGCGATCGGGCGGCAGCTTAAGCGCGCGCGCGGCCAAGGAAGAAACCTGTCTGAACGGGTTCTGTTTTGCCTGATTCCACGCCACCCCCAGCGTTTCGACGAGGCGGCCCAGCTGCTGGGCAGCGCCGGTTTGTCTTATGTCAGACGTTCCCAGCTTATCGAGGCGGGCGACGGTAGCTCGACGGCCTTGCAGGCTTGCGCCGGTGTGGCGGTGTTACTGGGCGATAGCTTGGGCGAAATGCCCTGGTATTACGCCTTGGGCCAGGTGGCTATTGTGGCGGGCAGTTTCCAGCCTTTGGGTGGCCAGAACCTGATCGAAGCCTGCGCGGTGGGCGTTCCGGTACTGGTCGGGCCGCATACGCGTAATTTCGAGCAGGCTGTGGTCGACGCGCTGGATGAGGGGGCGGCCCTGCGGGTGCATGACGCCGACGCGGCCTTGCAAACGGCGCTGCAGCTGCTGGACGATGCGCAGCGCTTGGGCCGCATGGGCGAAGCCGGCGCCCACTGGGTGCAGAAGCACCGGGGCGCGGTGGCCCGCGTGGTGGCCGGGTTTAACGAAATCAAGAAATAAGCAGGCGTCGGCCAGGCTTTGTGCCTTTTCCAGATCAAGCGTGAAGGCGAAGCGCAGACATTACTTTTGTAAGGCAAGCGAAGCCGACAAAGTGCACGTTTGATCCGAAAAAGGTATTACAGGCCGTGATATTTGCGGCCCAATTCCAGGGTGGCCTGGAAAAATCCAGCCTTGCTGCCGCAGTCGTAGCGCACGCCTTCGTATTGCAGACCAAACACCGGGCGCGCATTTAGCAGGCTGGCAATGCCGTCGGTCAACTGAATTTCGCCGCCGACGCCGGCCTGCGTCTTGCGCAGGTGTTCGAATATTTCGGGTTCCAGCACATAGCGTCCGACCACGGCCAGGGTCGAGGGTGCGTCCGCCGGGGCTGGTTTTTCTACGATGCCCGCCAGCCGGGTGGTTTTCTGGTTGACTGCTTCCCCGGAAATGATCCCGTACTTGTCGGTTTGCTTGCGCTCCACGTCTTGGATGGCAATAACGCTGCCGTTCTGGCGATGGGCGGCTTCGACCAATTGCTGCGTGACGGAAACCGGGGCGTCGATCAAGTCGTCGGCCAGCAGCACCACAAAGGGTTCGTTACCTACGATGGGGGCGGCACACAGAACGGCGTGGCCCAGTCCCAGCGGGGCGGGCTGGCGGGTATAGATGCAATTTACATTCGAGGGCAGGATGTTGCGCACGATTTCCAGCAGTTCGACCTTGTTCTTGGCGGCCAGCTCGGCTTCCAGCTCGGGCACGCTGTCGAAATGATCTTCGATGGCGCGCTTGTTGCGTCCGGTAATGAAGATCAGGTCGGTAATGCCGGCGGCGATGGCCTCTTCAACGGCATATTGGATAAGCGGCTTGTCTACGATGGGCAGCATTTCCTTGGGCATGGCCTTGGTGGCCGGCAGGAAGCGTGTGCCCAGGCCCGCCACGGGGAAAACGGCTTTTCGAATGGGTTTCATAAGGTGGGATGCGTATGTGGTGAGTTTTGCTGCGAATGATACCAATATTTCCTAGCAAGCCTTATGCCCATAGCGGCAAGCTGTGGATAGGGCATTATCCAAATTCGTCATATACGGGTGTTTGTGGCGGGTAATCCGGGTTTGGCCGGTGTGGCCTGGTCGTTACACTAGAAATCTATGTTTATCACCAATACTGATCGTGTTCGCGCCGAACTTGAAAGCCAGATCGTGGCGGGTACTTTGCAACCCGGCACTACGCTGGATGAGGCGCAGTTGGGCCAACTGTTCGAAGTGTCGCGCACG
This sequence comes from Pusillimonas sp., assembly GCA_036570485.1. Classification (GTDB taxonomy): domain Bacteria; phylum Pseudomonadota; class Gammaproteobacteria; order Burkholderiales; family Burkholderiaceae_B. Next base: position 3,781 of record DATCYE010000036.1, read on the forward strand.
CCTGTGCGCGAGGCCTTGTTACAGCTGGCGGCCGAAGGGTTTGTGCGTATCGTGCCGCGAGCCGGCATATACGTTGTGCAGCTTTCCGCTGGCGAACTGGCCGAAATGTTTGAAGCGCTTTCCTATGCTGAAGGCCTTTGCGCACAGCTTGCCAGCCAGCGTATTACAGCGGCACAGATAAAAAAATTAAGCCTGCTGCAAAAGAAGGGGCAGCAAGCCCTGGCGGATCAGGATATGGGCGCTTATGCGCAGTACAACCTGGAATTTCACGAGTGTGTCTACGGCTGCTGCGGCAATCGTTATCTTAGGTCGCAAATGCTGTACATCCGCAAACGCACCAACCCGTATCGCAAACAACAGGCCGAATTGACTATGGAATGGGCCGGGCAGGCTTGGGACGAGCATCAATTGCTATTCGAGGCTCTGGTCGATCGCAATGCAGAGGCCGCAATGCAGGCCGCCGCCGGGCATATAAAGGCTCGCAGCAGTTCGTTTACGGAGCTGGCCGAGATTTCGCCCGAACATCTTTTTTTTGGCTCTGCGGTGCGCCATGCGACCAGTTCCGGTGCGACGGCGGCGTCACGGCAGTTCATGCCGATGCAGGGCTGGCAGTAGACGGCCTGCATTACACTAAGGGCTGTCTCACTTCTTTTGCCGCGCCATGCGATCTTTATTCTTGATAGTGCTGTTGGCCAATCTGGCTTTGCTGGCATTCGGCCTGGGCTTTTTCGGTACGCCGCCCAGCGAAAATGGCCGCGAACGCCGTCAGTTGTCGGAACGGCACCAGCAGACCATTGAGCTGGGCACGCCCACTTCGATTATTCAGCGCCGCTGACCGCCAAGCGGGCCAGCCCGTCCAGCACGGGCGACGGCAGCCATAGCACGGCTTGCCGGGGCAGCTTCAAGTCGTCTTGCGCCCGGGCCAAAGCACCTTGCACCTCTTGTTCCACCATCGGCCAAGCGCCGCCTGTGCTGTATACCTGCGGTGCCTGGCCGAAGCGTTCGATTCCTTCGCGCCATTGGCGTAGCAGCGCGCCCGCTTGTGCGGCGGCTATGCCGCTGCTGATCGCCTGGTGGGTATGAGTGGGATAGGCGGCAAACGGCGCGTTTGCCTCGGGCAGGTTGGCTGTGCCTGTTGCCAGCGCACTGCGCATGAGTGCGGGGCCGGGCAAAATCAGGCCGCCATAAAACACCAGATTTCCCTGCGATTCGTTTGTCGACCCTGCAGGCCGCTCGGCCCCAAGGGTGTCCAGGGTTGTGGCGGTACCAAAGCTGGCCAGCAACAGCGGCTGGCTTTTGGCATGTTGGGCAAGACCTATCATGGCTGCCCAACGGTCCGCGCCCAGTTGTTCCGGGGTGTCATAGGCATTGCGCACGCCCCCTGCCTGCGCCTGGCCGGTAATCCAGCGTACAGGCTGGCCATAGCGCCCAAGAAACAATGCATCCAGTGCGGCGGCCATCGCTTTGCCGGCCACGTTAACCCCCAGCGCGCCCAGCGGCGCGGGCGTTAATTGTTCCAGCCAGCCGGCAAGCTGGGGCAGATCGTGGTGGCCCAAGGCCAGGGCATGGCTTTCGCGCCTGCCTGTGGCACTGTCCACCCAGCCCAGTTTCATGCGCGTATTGCCTACGTCGATCAAGACTTTCATGGGTTTGCCTGTTGCGGGCGCACGGAAACTTCGCCCACAGAGATGGCTTGCTCGCCTTCGGGTGTGCGCAGCAGCAACTGGCCGAAGGTGTTTACGCCGCAGGCAATGCCGGCCTGCGTAATGCGCCCGTCATCGAGCACATTGATATGCTGACCCGCCAGGCAATCGACCTTGGCATAGCGTTCGGGCAGCGTATCGAAGCCAAAGGCGGTGGCTTCGTTCATGCTGGTGTACCAGGCATCGGCCACCTGCGCGACCAGGCCGGCCGCCGATACTGCGGCCGCTTGCGCATCCTGCCGGGCGATTTCGGACCAGTCGGCTACCTGGCGGTTCAGCGACAGGCTAAGCGCACGCGCGTCGTCCAGGTTCAGGCCCATGCCGATAATGACTACGTAGTGGTCGGTCGACAGGCGCGAGGTGCCGGCGCGCGTGGCCTCCACCAATATGCCGGCCAGTTTGGCATAGTGCCATTGCACGTCGTTGGGCCACTTCATGCTTAGGTGTTTGCGATGCTGCGCTTGGACCAGCTCGCGCAGTGCTTCGCAGGCCGCCAATCCGGCCAGTGGCGACAAGGTCGCCAGTTGTTGTGGCGTAATGAATACGTCGAATGCACAGGAAAACATCAGGTTGGCGCCCGGCCGGTTTTGCCATCGGCGTCCGGCGCGTCCGCGGCCGTGTTCCTGTAAGTGTGCGCCCACCAGCCAGGGCCGTGCCTGCGGGCCGTGGTCGGCGCGGGCCATGGTCAGCAGGTCTGCATTGGTCGAGTCGGTTTTTTCCAGCCATTGAATCTGTTTGAAGTGCGGCAGGGTCGAACGCAGTTCGTCAACCATTTGACAGGGGGCGGGCAAGAAGGGCTGGGCGGCGGTCATGGAGTCCGGCATGATTGAGAAAGAATGGTGTGGCGTAGAATGAGCCAGTCTCTTTATAACTCAAACCCAAGATTATGCTTGCTCGCACCGAGAAAATAGTATTTCAGGGCGTGGCCGGTGCCATCGATTGTGCGCTGGATCTGCCCATGGACACCCCGCGCGGCTGGGCGCTGGTGTTGCACCCGCATCCCTTGCATGGCGGCGCGCGCGACAACAAGATCGTGACCACCATTGCGCGCGCTTGTGTACAGCATGGCCTGATTGCGGTGCGCCCCAATTTCAGGGGCGTGGGCGCCTCGGCGGGCGAGTTCGATGCGGCGGTGGGCGAAACAGCCGACATGATCCAGTTGGTACAACAGTTTGGGCAGGCCTACCCGGAAGCGGCGGCCGGCAAATGGGTGCTGGCGGGCTTTTCCTTTGGCACTTCGGTTGCGGCGCAACTGTATTCCGAGCTGGCGGGGCTGTCGCAGACCGTGCCCGACGCATTGCTGTTGGCCGGTTCCGCTGTCGATCGATTCAAGTTCCGCGATATTACGATTCCGGACGATACTTTTTTGGTGCATGGCGAGGTCGACGAAGTCGTGCCGCTGTCCGAGGCAATGGATTTTGCCCGTGGCCGCAGTCTGCCCATGGTGGTGATTCCCGATGCAAGCCACTTTTTTCATGGCAAACTGCTGGTGCTTAAGCAGTTGCTGCAGCAGCGCCTGGCTAGCGTTTAACAAAGACAAGCCGCCGCACATGGGTTGCAGGGAAACTTTTTAATAAACCTGGTTTCATTCACTTGCGGTTTTCATGTTGAAACAGCCTGTGGGCGGCTGTAACGCTGGCGCTGTCTGCCTATAATGGTCTTTTGCTCCGTTTACCCGTGCAACGGATTTTCTTTGCGATATGCCGATGACATTCAAAAAACTCCGCTTTAAATTTCCCCGCCTTTCCTTATTTGCCGCCGGCCTTGCGCTGGCTGTGGCTCCCGCTCTGGGTTCGGCCCAAGGCACTGCGGAAAGCGGCGCTGCCACATCGGGCGTTATTCCGACGGTCGTTACATCGGTGGGCGAACTGGCCACCGTGCCGGCACCCAGCCTGACCGCCAAGGCATGGCTGACGCTCGATGCGAATAGCGGTCAAATTATTGCGGCGCAAAATCCCGAAGAGAAAGTCGAGCCGGCGTCGCTGACCAAGCTTATGACGGCCTATGTGGTTTTCGACGCACTGGAAAACAAGCGTCTGACTCTGGATCAGCAAGTAACGATTTCCGAAAAGGCCTGGAAAACCGAGGGTTCGCGCATGTTCATCAAGCCCGGCAGTCAGGTGTCGGTCGACGAACTGTTGCAGGGCGTGATTGTGCAGTCGGGCAACGACGCCTCGGTGGCGCTGGCCGAGGCGGTTGCAGGTAGCGAAGACGCTTTTGCGGCACTGATGAACCAGGAAGCGGCCAAGCAGGGCCTGCATGCCACCCATTTCGTGAATTCCACCGGCTTGCCCGACCCCACCCACCTGACCTCGGTGCGCGACCTGGCTATTTTGTCGCGGAACTTGGTCGTGAGGTTTCCGCAGTATCTGCACTATTACAGCCAGAAGGAATACACCTACAACAAGATCAAGCAAAATAACCGTAACCGCTTGCTCTGGACCGACCCTACGGTTGATGGCCTGAAAACCGGACATACGCAGTCGGCGGGCTACTGCCTGGTGGCCACCGCGCTGCGCGATGGGCGTCGGGTGGTGTCGGTGATTGTGGGCGCGGCCAGCGACTCGGCGCGCATTGAAAACAGCCTGAAGCTGCTGAACTGGAGCTTCCAGAACTTCGATACCATCAAGTTGTTCGACAACGACAAGCCGGCCGTCAATGCTCGCGTATGGGAAGGCCAGGCCGAAACCGTGGGCCTGGGTTCGCTTACGCCTACCTGGGTTACCGTGCCGCGCGGCAAAGGCCCGCAGATAAAGCCCGTTGCTCAATATACGCAACCCCTGATCGCGCCCTTGAAGCAGGGCGC
>DATCYE010000037.1:0-3296 GCA_036570485.1 Pusillimonas sp.
TTAGCGCCACCCCGGGCGAGGTGCGCAGCGCCGCGCCCGAATTGGGCCAGCATACCGACCAAGTGCTGGCGGATCTGGGCATAGACGAAAGCACGCGCGATGCATGGCGCAAGCGCGGTATTATTTAGTACGGAAAAAATAAAGGATGGCTACAATGGGCAGCAAAAAGAAGCTATATATTCAAGAGGTTGCGTCCAGGGATGGTTTCCAGAACGAAAAGACCTTTATCGATACCCACGACAAGATCGAGTTCATAAACCAGCTTTCGGCCAGCGGCTACGCCAAGATCGAAGCGACTTCGTTTACGTCGCCCAAGGCCATTCCGGCCTTGAAGGATGCAGACATGGTCATGCATGAAATTCAGCGTAACCCTCAGGTTATCTATACCGTGCTGGTGCCCAATGTAAGGGGAGCTGAACGGGCCTTGGCCTGCAATGTCGATGAAGTCAATCTGGTGATGTCGGTCAGTGAAACCCATAATCGCGCCAATCTGCGCATGACACGCGAGCAGTCGTTTGCCCAGTTGGCCGATGTGGTGAGGGCGGTGCGCGGCAGCAGTGTCGCCATCAATGTTTCGCTTTCCACTGTGTTCGGCTGCCCCATGGAAGGCGATATCGCCACCGACGAAGTGTTTGGCTTGATGGACCGCTTTGCGCAATTGGGCGTTGATGGCATCACCCTGTGCGACACCACGGGCATGGCCTATCCGTCTCAGGTTGCAGACATCGCGGCACAGTCCCGCAGTCGGTTTGAGCAATTGGAACTGACCATGCATTTTCATAATACCCGTGGCATGGCGCTGGCCAACACGCTGGCGGCTATCGAGGCAGGTTGCGACCGCTTCGACGCGTCCCTGGGCGGCTTGGGCGGATGCCCTTATGCGCCAGGGGCAAGCGGCAATGTGTGTACCGAAGAGCTGGTACACATGCTGGAACTCATGGGATACGACACGGGCGTGAATCTGGACCGGATACTGGGCATTGCCGGCACGCTGCCGAGCCTGGTCGGACACGACATCCCCAGCCAGATACTGAAGGCAGGTCCGCGCTTGACCTTGCATCCCGCGCCCGAGCAGGCTTACTGAAGGTTGTCGCGAAATAGCCATGAACCTTGCCCGATTCGACCTGGTCACGCTTTCACTGTTTATCGCCGTTGCGCGCCAGGGCAGTATATCGGCGGGCGCGCGGCAATCCCACCTGGCGGTGGCGGCGGCCAGCAAGCGTATTTCCGATCTTGAAATCGCGTTGGGCACGCCCTTGCTGTATCGCCATGCCGGCGGGGTTGAATTGACCGAAGCGGGCGAGGCCTTTCTGCATCACTCCCTAAGAGTGGTGCACGAGATGGAGCAGATGACTAGCGCGCTGTCCGACTACGCCTTCGGTGTAAAGGGGCATGTGCGTCTGGGTGCCAACACGTCGGCCATCACACAGTTTCTGGCCGACGATCTGGCTGTCTTCATGCGCAACCACCCAGCAATACGTATCAGCCTCAAGGAAGAAAACAGCACCCGCATCGTCAACGACGTTATCGGCAACCAGGCCGATCTGGGCATTTTTGCCGACCGCACGCCGTGTCCGGGCCTGACGACCTATCCCTACCGCTACGACGAGTTGGTACTTATGGTGCCGCGCCATCATCCCCTGGCCACGCGTCAAGAGGTCAGCTTCGCCGATACGCTGTCCTACGACTACATTGGGCTTTCGGCGCAAACTTCGCTGGCGCGGCGTTTGAAGGAAGAAAGCGAGCGCTTGGGCAGACCTCTGAAGCTGCGCATACAGGTACGGGGCTTCGATTCCATTTGCCGCATGGCTGCCGCAACCCAGTGCGTAGGTATTTTGCCCCGCCTGGCAGCGGCGACTCATGCCCGCGCCATGGCCTTGACCTTGATTCCATTGACCGACGAATGGGCGCATCGCAAATTGCTTATCGGCGTTCGCGACCCCGATACCCTGACGGCAGCGGCCAAGTTGTTGTTGGCTCACGTGCAGCGCCCGTCGCCGGCCGATAAAGAGGCTACGCAAACGACGTAGGCGGGCCTTCGCATTTCACGATAACCCGCTTCCCGTATTAAGGCTGGCTGGTGTCAGGCAGCCAATGGCATACTCGGTGAGTCCCATACGGCCAAGTCCGGCATCGCACGCGGTGCTTGCCTGGAGCGGGGTTGGTTCTATCAATCAAGAACAGCTTGCCCCGAAGGCTGTGTTTTTTTAACTGGTTTGAGGAGACCTACATGCTACCTAAAATGAAATTGCAACGCCCGCTGACTGCTCTGGTTTGTGGATTGGGCCTGGCCATGAGCGCCGGCTCGGCCTGGGCACAGGCTGAGTCCTATCCCAACCGGCCGATCAAGCTGATTGTTTCAGCGGCACCGGGCGGCACTACCGATCTGACCGCACGCATGATCGCCGATCCGCTGGGCCGCGTTCTGGGCCAGAGCGTGGTGGTCGACAACAAACCGGGCGGCGCTGGAACCATTGCGGCACAGATGGTTGCCCGTTCGGCAGCCGATGGCTACACGCTGTTTTTGCAGTATTCAGGTTATCAGGTCATCACCCCGCTGATTACGCCTAGCCTGAACTGGGACCCCATCAAAGACTTTGCGCCTGTCGCAAACATTCTGTCGGCGCCTCAGGTTCTGGTTGTGCGTTCCGATTTGCCCTACAAGACGCTCAAGCAGCTCGTCGAGGCCGATAAAAAAGATCCCGGCAAGCTGAACTATGCATCGTCCGGCGTGGGCTCGCTGCAGCAGGTTTCGACCGAGCTGCTTAATCAGATGGCGGGTACCAAGTTCACGCATATTCCTTATAACGGCACCGGGCCGTCCATCAAGGACTTGCTGGGTGGTTCCGTCGACATGACCATGACCACGCCGCCGCCGCTGTTGCCGCATATCGCCGCCGGCAAGCTGACACCGCTGGTGGTAACCGGCAAGAAGCGTCTGTCGACCTTGCCCAACGTGCCTACCGCTGCCGAAGCAGGGTATCCCGACCTGATCGTGTCGTCGTGGTTTGCAGTTTATGCGCCAGCCGGCACGCCGCCGGAAATCGTCAATAAGCTGGCTTCCGAAATCGAAACCATCATGAAAACTCCCGAGTTTCGTCAGAAGGCCGAGTCGCTGGGTGCCGAAGCCGACTTCATGGGGCCGGCCGAGCTGGGCGACTACACCAAGCAGGAGCTCAAGCGCTGGGCGCCCGTGGTCAAGGCCGCGAACATCACGCGCGAGTAAGGGTGTTTGAAGGGCTGCCCTTCTGTTTTACAGTAGGGTAGACGTCCTAAAACTAAAAGGGCTTACAGAT
>DATCYE010000038.1:0-17435 GCA_036570485.1 Pusillimonas sp.
CGTGCAATATGGCGGCCAAACGCCGCTGAAGCTTGCGCGTGCCTTGGAAGCCAATGGTGTGCCTATTATCGGCACCAGCCCCGAGTCCATCGACGTGGCCGAAGACCGCGAGCGTTTCCAGAAACTGCTGAACAAGCTGGGACTGCGCCAGCCGCCCAATCGCACGGCACGCACCGAAGGCGAAGCCCTGGCGCATGCCGCCGAAATCGGCTACCCCCTGGTGGTTCGCCCCAGCTATGTTCTGGGTAGGCGCGCCATGGAAATCGTGCACGAGCAGCAGGATCTCGAGCGCTACATGCGCGAAGCCGTCAAGGTCAGCAACGATTCTCCCGTGCTGCTGGATCACTTCCTGAATAACGCCACCGAAGTCGACGTGGACTGCCTGGCCGACGGCGAAACCGTCTTCATCGGCGGGGTCATGGAGCACATCGAGCAGGCCGGCGTTCACTCGGGCGACTCGGCTTGCAGTCTGCCTCCTTATTCCTTGTCGGTCGAGGTCATCGCCGAGATCAAGCGCCAGACTTCGCTCATGGCCCGCGCGCTGAACGTCAAAGGCCTGATGAACGTGCAATTCGCCATCCAGGATGGCGACGTGTATGTGCTTGAGGTCAATCCGCGTGCCTCGCGCACGGTGCCTTACGTATCCAAGGCCACTGGCTTGCAACTGGCCAAGATCGCGGCGCGCGCCATGGCCGGCAAGACGCTGGCCGAGCAGGGCATACACAAGGAAATCGTTCCTGACTACTATTCCGTCAAGGAAGCCGTATTTCCCTTCGTCAAGTTCCCTGGCGTGGACACCATACTGGGGCCTGAAATGAAATCCACCGGCGAGGTCATGGGCGTAGGCCATAGCTTCGGCGAGGCTTTCGTCAAGTCGCAACTGGCGGCCAGCGTGCTGCTGCCCGAATCCGGTACGGCATTTATCAGTGTGCGTGCGCAAGACAAGCCGCGCGCAGTGGAAGTGGCGCGCGGCTTAAGCGAGCTTGGCTTCAAGATCGTTGCCACACGCGGCACGGCTGCTGCCATCGAGGCCGCAGGGCTTGACGTTCAGGTCGTCAACAAGGTCACCGAAGGGCGCCCGCACATCGTCGACATGATCAAAAACGGCGAAATCGCCCTGGTCATCAATACGGTCGAAGAACGACGCAACGCCATTGCCGATTCGCGCATGATACGCACCAATTCGCTAGCGGCCCGCGTAACCTTCTTTACGACCATAGCGGGCGCGCGTGCCGCCGTCGAGGGTTTGCAGTACATGCGCCAGGGCGATGGCCTGAAGGTGTATTCCTTGCAAGACCTGCACGCTACCTTACCGTCGCAATAACGGCATCGGGTCGATGAAACGTGTGTTCATCACCGGGGCGAGTAGCGGCATAGGCGCCGCCCTCGCCCTGTTTTATGCGCGGCGCGGCGACCAGGTGGCCCTGCTGGGGCGGCGCCTGGACGCCTTGCAGGCAGTGCGCGATAGCCTTCCGGGCCAGCATGAAATCTATGTGGCCGATGTCCGCGACCGCGCAGCTTTGCATGCCGCTGCACGCGACTTCCTTCAGCGCGGTCCGGTCGATATTGTGATTGCCAGCGCCGGCATCAGCGCCGGAACACTTACCGAAGAAACCGAAGACTTTCAGGTGTTCGAAGCCATTGTTGCGACCAACCTGAACGCTACCGTGGCCACCTTTGAACCCTTTATTGCATCCATGAAGCAGCGCGGGCAGGGTCGTTTGGTAGGCATCGCCAGCGTGGCCGCCGTGCGCGGTCTGCCGGGTGCAGGCGCCTATAGTGCATCAAAAGCGGGTGTCAGGGTTTATTGCGAGAGTTTGCGCGTTGAATTGAGCCAGACCGGCGTTAAGGTGGTGACGATAGCACCGGGCTTTATTCAAACCCCCATGACGGCGCATAACCCCTACAAAATGCCTTTTCTCATGCCGGTCGACCGATTTGCCGAAAAGGCGGCGGGCGCGATCGAAAAAGGCGTTTCGTACAAGGTGTTTCCGTGGCAGATGGCTTGCGTTGCCCGCCTGTTAAGGCTGGTGCCCGATAGCGTCTACGATTACTTCGCGGTTCGGCGCAAGCGCAAGCCCAGGCTGCATTAACAGACTTGCTAAATGACGTCGTCCAGGGCGGCCATATCCAGGTGTTCCGTCTGCCCCCAAGCTTGCATATGCCAGCGTTTGTCGTTGTCGATGACAAACTGATTGATGCTGGTGTTCAGGATGGGATCGGGTCGCACGGCATCCAGGGCCAGACCGTTGGCGATGCGCCAGGCAATATCGATGACCCCGCCGTGCGAGAACACCATAATATTCTTGCCTGGATGCTCTTGCGCCAAGCCCTCGAATGCCTGGGCAATACGTGCGGAAAAAGCTCTTAGGCTTTCGCCTTGTTCTATAGCCAGATCGGGATCGCGAAAGTTCACGCGGAGCCCGCCTTCTTGTTCGCCGTTCAGCAATGCCCAGTCTTGCCCTTCGTAAACGCCATAGCAGCGTTCGCGCAGGCCTGCGTGACGTTCTATGGGCAGCCCAAGGTGGCTGGCCGCGCTGCGAGCCGTTTCGTAAGCGCGGCCCAGGTCGCTGGCGATCACAAGATCGATGCTTGTGCTGAAAGATGCCGAGCGCAGATAACCGCCCAATTGCCTGGCCTGTTGAAGGCCAACCTCACTGAGCGGAATGTCCAGCCAGCCCTGTAGCCGCTTTTCTGCGTTCCATTGGGTTTCGCCGTGGCGTATCAGCCAGAATTGGGTGGTATTCACGTAATGCACTCGCTTAAGTAGGGATGGAAGGGCGTTGCGGACACAACAGTATATTAAGAGTTGCAGTTCGATGCTTCCCGACCTTACACTCTCGCCTCAGTAAAACAGCAAATCAATTCATAAAAGAAAAGGGCGCGCATTCCATGTCGAACACTTATTTCCCGCGCTGGCGCAAAGTCCAGGGTAGCGCCAACGGCGCCGTTGTGCAGCCCGACGAATACATGCCCTGGCCGCAAAACGTCGCCATGGGCGCTCAGCACGTCGTGGCGATGTTCGGTTCGACCATATTGGCCCCCTTGCTGATGGGCTTCGATCCCAATGTCGCCATTCTGATGTCGGGCGTGGGTACGCTTATTTTCTTTCTGTTCGTCGGCGGGCGAGTACCCAGCTACCTGGGTTCCAGCTTTGCTTTCATCGGCGGCGTCATCGCGGTCACCGGCTATGCCGGCGCGGGTGCCAACGGCAACATCGGCGTTGCGCTAGGGGCCATCATTGCCTGTGGCTTCGTCTATACCCTGATCGGCCTGGTGGTCTGGTGGATGAATGCGCGTTCGGGCGGCGCCGCTAAATGGATCGATACCTGGATGCCACCGGTCGTGACCGGTGCGATTGTTGCCGTTATCGGCCTGAACCTGGCGCCTATCGCCGCCAAGGGTGCCATGGGCGGCTCGACCTTCGACGCCCTGATGGCCCTTATGACGGTGCTGTGCGTGGGCGGCATCGCGGTCTATACCCGGGGTACCACACAGCGTCTGCTGATACTGGTGGGTCTGCTGTTGGCTTGCATTATTTACGCTGTATTGACCAACGTGCTGGGCCTGGGCAAGCCTATTGACTTCAGCGGCGTAGCGGGCGCGGCCTGGCTGGGGCTGCCGCAGTTTGCCGCCCCTGTGTTCCAGGCCCATGCGATGAGCGTGATTGTGCCGGTTGCCATCATATTGGTGGCCGAGAATCTGGGCCACATCAAGGCGGTCAGCGCCATGACGGGCAAAAACCTGGACATCTACCTGGGCCGGGCGTTTGTGGGCGACGGCGTGGCAACCATGCTCTCGGGCGCGGTAGGCGGCACCGGTGTCACAACTTATGCCGAGAATCTCGGCGTCATGACCGTTACCCGTATTTATTCCACTCTGGTGTTCGTCGTGGCTGCTTGCATTGCCATTTTGCTGGGCTTCTCGCCCAAGTTCGGCGCGCTGATCCAGATTATTCCGGGCGCGGTGCTGGGTGGCATGTCGGTCGTGGTGTTCGGCCTGATTGCCGTGGCCGGCGCTCGTATCTGGGTGGTCAATCAGGTGGATTTCAGCGACAACCGAAATCTTATTGTTGCGGCCGTTACTTTGGTGCTGGGAGCCGGCAATTTTTCGATCCAGTTCGGCGCGTTCAAGCTGGACGGCATCGGTACGGCCACCTTCGGTGCAATCATTCTGTATGCCTTGTTGCGGATAGGCATGCCTACACGCGATGCAGCAGCGAAATAAGAGGTTGGCCTAGCCTGTTTCAATAGGCTAGGCCACAAGCCGATAGTTGCTGTCTTTGCCGGCTGGCTGGTGGATGTCTCGTTTCCAAACGAAAAAAATGAAAGCTACGGCCACCTCTTGTATCGAATAAACCTTGGGCTTGCAATTTCCGTGAAGTTTGCCGACAATAGCTACATACCCCCGGTTTGTACCCAGGCCGGGGTTTTGTTTTGAGCTAGACCCAATCGTTGTTCACAGCTATAAAAAATCAACGATTCCTTTAGTTCGCATCAACGGGCGGTATTCTCCGCCCAGGCAATTTACGATCAGGCGCTCCTTTGTGCGGAGCGTCTTTTTACTTTTTATTCAGGAATATCATGTCTGCGATACCGTTGACAACACGCGGCGCCGAGCGCTTGCAAGCAGAGTTACATCGTTTGAAGACCGTCGAACGTCCTGCCATCATCAATGCCATCGCCGAGGCTCGCGCCCAGGGCGATTTGTCTGAAAATGCCGAATACGATGCCGCGCGCGAGCGCCAGGCGTTTGTGGAAGGGCGCATCCAGGAACTGGACGGCACCTTATCCAATGCGCAAATCATCGATCCGGCCTCGCTCGATGTCGAAGGCAAGGCTGTGTTTGGCGCCACCGTCGAAATCGAAGACCTGGCCTCGGGCGAACGCGTCACCTACCAGATCGTGGGCGATGTCGAGGCCGACATCCGGGCTAATCTTATTTCCGTGTCCAGTCCGGTGGCTCGCGCCCTGATCGGCAAGGGCGAGGGCGACGTGGTCGAAGTCAAGGCACCGGCCGGCATACGCGAATTCGAAGTCCTCAACGTCAGTTATCTGTAACGGGAAGTCCTCGCCCGTTTATAAAATACCGGTACGATCTACCGGTTTGTTACCAAAGCCAAAGAAAAAGCCCATACACAAGTCGTGTTGGGCTTTATAATTTGCGCCGCCGGCAAGCTGCTGCATAGGGAATCGCGGATATTAGCGTTTTCCGCGTGGGCTGCGACGAACACCGGCACGCAACGATAACGCGCTTCCGGCACGGCGCGGAATGCCATGCGCGGCACGTTCCGGTGCCGTTGCACTGGCACGGCGGGCACGAGGTGCCTGTGTTTCGGGCCTGTCGGCTTTCTGGGCACTGCGCTTGGCCTTTTCTGTGCGACGGCTTCGGGTAACGCCTTCGGCCGCCTGTTTTTTGGGAGTATGGGGCTCTGAAGGCTTGCGTACCGCGCGGGTTGCGTTTTCCTCTTCGGCCTTGGCGCGTTGCGCGACCAGGTCGGGCCGGTAGATGATCAGCGTCTTGCCAAGGTGATGTACCAGTGCGCACGATAATGTTTCGCAAATGGTTTCTTGCATGGCGTTGCGCGCATCGCGTTCTTCGCCCGCTATGCGAACCTTGATCAATTGGTGCGCATTCAGATTAAGGTCGATTTCTTTAAGCACCGATTCCGATAGGCCTCGGTCGCCAATCAAAACGACTGGACGTAAAGGGTGGGCGGCAGCGCGCAGGGCGCTACGCTCTTGGGAAGTAATGTCGAGTTTGGGCATATTGAGATTGTACGGGAATGGCCAAAAAAAAATTCTCAAAAGAATGGATTCAGCAACATATTAACGATCCTTACGTCAAAATGGCGCAACAAAAGGGGTATCGGGCGCGGGCGGCCTTCAAGCTGTCCGAAATTCTCGACACCGAAAAGCTGATGCGTCCGGGCGATACGGTGGTCGATCTGGGCTCCGCGCCAGGCAGTTGGTCGCAGGTGGCGCGCGAGCGCCTGCTGGGCGCCGGCGGGGTCATCAACGGGCGGGTGATCGCCCTTGACATGCTCCCTATGGAGCCGATTGCCGGTGTCGAGTTCATATTGGGCGATTTTCGCGAAGATTCCGTGCTTGAGCAGTTAAAAAATTCGCTGGGTGATGCTCGTGTGGATCTTGTTATATCCGACATGGCCCCCAACTTATCTGGTGTGAGTTCAGCCGATTCAGCTAGAATTCAGCATGTGTGTGATTTGGCCCTCGATTTTTCCCGCAGCCATCTGAAGCCGGATGGTGCGCTAATCGTCAAGGCGTTTCACGGTAGCGGTTTTTCACAGATAGTCGAATCCTTCAAACGGCACTTTCACCGAGTGGTGGAGCGCAAGCCCAAGGCTTCTCGCGATAAGTCCTCCGAAACCTTCCTGGTGGGGCGGCGTTTGAAGCTGTAAAGGGCTTGGGGTTTTCTTAAACGCGATTCTTTCTATCGGGTAGAATGAGTCATTGACATACTTGTTTTGCTGCCGTTGTTGCGGGGGTTTGGCAAGCTGATTTACAAGTAGGAGGTTGGCTTTGAACAACTCGTTTTCCAAGGTCGCGATCTGGATGGTGATCGCGCTGGTTCTGTTTACTGTATTCAAGCAGTTCGACGGGCGCGCTCCCACGGCTGATACCGTGACCTATACCCAATTCATGAACGATGCGCAGGCAGGCCGCATCAGCAAGGTCGACATACAAGGCGATACGCTGTATGTCACGCCCGATGCTGGCCGCCCGTACAGCCTGACCTCGCCCGGCGATCTCTGGATGGTGCCCGAGCTGGTCAAGTCCGGTGTGCAGGTTTCCGGCAAGGCCCGCGAAGAGCCCTCTTTCCTGACCAGTTTGTTCATTTCCTGGTTCCCCATGCTGTTGCTGATTGGCGTGTGGGTATTTTTCATGCGCCAGATGCAGGGCGGCGGCAAGGGCGGGGCATTCAGCTTCGGCAAATCGCGCGCCCGCATGCTCGACGAAAACACCAACCATATTACCTTTGCCGATGTCGCCGGTTGCGACGAAGCCAAAGAAGACGTCCAGGAACTGGTCGACTTCCTGCGCGACCCCACCAAATTCCAGCGCTTGGGCGGACGCATTCCGCGCGGCGTGTTGATGGTCGGCTCGCCCGGTACCGGCAAGACCTTGCTGGCCAAGGCCATCGCCGGTGAAGCCAAGGTGCCGTTCTTTAGTATCTCCGGTTCCGACTTCGTCGAAATGTTCGTCGGCGTGGGCGCGGCCCGTGTTCGCGACATGTTCGAAAACGCCAAGAAGCAAGCACCGTGCATTATCTTCATCGATGAAATCGATGCGGTCGGCCGTCAGCGTGGCGCAGGTCTGGGCGGCGGTAACGATGAACGCGAACAAACCCTGAACCAATTGCTGGTCGAAATGGACGGTTTTGAAACCGGCCAGGGCGTGCTGGTGGTGGCTGCCACCAACCGTCCCGACGTGCTCGATCCGGCCCTGCTGCGTCCGGGCCGCTTCGATCGCCAGGTTGTGGTGTCCTTGCCCGATATCCGTGGGCGCGAGCAAATTCTTAAAGTACATATGCGCAAAGTGCCGCTGGCC
The DNA here is from genome assembly GCA_036570485.1 of Pusillimonas sp. Lineage (GTDB taxonomy): Bacteria > Pseudomonadota > Gammaproteobacteria > Burkholderiales > Burkholderiaceae_B. The sequence goes on from DATCYE010000038.1 coordinate 7,572, forward strand.
ACCAACGTCGATGCGCTGGTGCTGGCGCGCGGCACCCCTGGCTTTTCGGGTGCCGACCTGGCCAACCTGGTCAACGAGGCCGCTTTGTTTGCTGCACGCCGTAATGGCCGTACTGTCGACATGAGCGACTTTGAAAAGGCCAAGGACAAGATCATTATGGGTGCCGAGCGCCGTTCGCTCATCATGCCCGAAGAAGAGCGCCGCAATACGGCTTACCACGAGTCAGGCCACGCTCTGGTGGCGCGCATGTTGCCCAAGACTGATCCCGTCCACAAGGTCACCATCATTCCGCGTGGTCGTGCGCTGGGTGTAACCATGCAGTTGCCCGAAGGCGACCGCTACAGCATGGACAAAGAACGCCTGCTGAACACCATTGCCGTGCTGTTCGGGGGACGCATCGCCGAAGAAGTCTTCATGAATCAAATGACAACCGGCGCATCCAACGACTTCGAGCGCGCCACTGCCATTGCGCGCGATATCGTTACTCGTTACGGCATGACCGACTCTCTGGGGCCGGTGGTGTACGCCGAAAACGAAGGCGAGGTCTTCCTTGGCCGCAGCGTGACCAAGACCACTCATGTGTCTGAAGCCACCATGCAGAAGGTCGACCACGAAATTCGTGCCATCATCGATCAGCAGTACACGGTGGCGCGCAAGATCATCGAAGAAAATCGCGACAAGATGGAAGCCATGACGGCGGCGCTGCTCGAATGGGAAACCATCGACGCCGACCAGATCAACGACATCATGGAAGGCCGTCCGCCGCGTGCTCCTCAGCCTCCTTCTTCCAATAGCGATACGTCCGACACGCCGCCGCCTGCTGATCTGACGTCAGCCGGAGGCAATGCCGCCGCAACGCCGGTATAGGTTCACCCAGTACGCGAATGAGTTCATCTTTGCTTTGTGGGCGCTTCGAGCTAAGTCTCGAGCGCCCATTGATAATGGGGATCGTCAATGTCACCCCCGACTCTTTCTCTGATGGTGCCGCGCATTTCGAAACGGATGCCGCCATCGCCCACGCCCACTCCCTTATCGAGCAAGGCGCCGACATGCTCGATATTGGCGGCGAATCGACGCGACCCGGTGCTGAACCGGTTTCCGAGGCCGATGAGCTAAAGCGTATCTTGCCGGTGCTCAAAGGGCTGGCCGACTGCGGTGTTCCACTGTCGGTCGACACCTTCAAGCCCGAAGTCATGCGCCAGGCCTTGGCGGCCGGCGCCGATATGATCAATGATATCTACGGATTTCGGCGGGACGGCGCCTTGCAGGCCGTGGCCGACTCGAATTGCGGCTTGTGCATCATGCACATGCAGGGCGAGCCCAAGACTATGCAGCAGATGCCTCGCTACGACGATATCCTGATCGAAGTGGAAGGTTTTTTGCGCGGGCGCGTCCAGGCGGCCCTGGCTGCGGGAATCGACCGGCGCCGCATCGTTCTTGATCCGGGTTATGGCTTTGGCAAGACGCCCGAGCAAAACTACCGGCTCTTGCGACAATTGCGGGATGTCGACAGCGGGGGTTATCCATGGCTTATAGGCTTGTCGCGTAAATCGATGATAGGCCACGTCATTGGTCGAGAGCCGGCTGATCGCGTGTTCGGCAGCGTGGCTGCCGCGCTGGCCGCAGTGGCCCGAGGTGGGCATATAGTACGTGTGCACGATGTTGCTGCAACGGTGGATGCTGTAAAAATTTGGCGAGCAATCGAACACGGAGATTTTCTATGACAGAGCGTAAATATTTTGGTACCGACGGCGTGCGCGGCGAGGTGGGCGGCTCCACGATCAATGCCGAGTTTGCGCTTCGCCTGGGTTACGCCGCCGGACGGGTGCTGGCACGCAGGTTCCCGGGCCGAGGACGTCCCGCAGTGGTGATCGGCAAAGATACGCGTATTTCGGGCTATATGCTGGAATCAGCCCTTGAGGCCGGCCTTTCGGCCGCCGGCATCGATGTGCTGCTGGCCGGACCTGTGCCTACACCGGCTGTGGCTTATCTGACACGGGCGCTTCGGCTTGTAGCCGGCATCGTCATCAGTGCCTCGCATAATCCCTATCAAGACAACGGCATCAAGTTCTTTTCGGCTCAGGGCATGAAGCTGCCCGACGAGATCGAGGCCGAGATCGAAGCGGCGATCGACCAGCCCTTGGGCTGCGTCAGTTCCGAGGCCCTGGGCCGCGCACGCCGCATCGACGATGCGGCCGGACGCTATATCGAATTTTGCAAAAGCACGTTTCCCAACGAGCTGGACTTGTCGGGCCTTTCTATTGTGGTCGATGCGGCCAACGGGGCGGCGTACCATATCGCACCGCATGTATTTCGTGAACTGGGCGCCGAGGTTTTTTCCATAGGCTGCCAGCCCGACGGACTGAACATCAATGAAGGCGTGGGCGCCATGCACCCCGAAGCCCTGGTGGCCGAGGTGAAAGCCAGGGGGGCCGATCTGGGCGTGGCGCTGGATGGCGATGCCGACCGCTTGCAGATGGTGGATGGCAGCGGACGCCTGTACAACGGCGACGAATTGTTGTATGCCATTGTGCGCGATCGCATGACCCAGAAGCCGGTGGATGGCGTGGTGGGTACCCTCATGACCAACTTTGGCTTTGAAAAACAGATGGAAAGCCTGGGCGTCGGCTTCGAGCGCGCCAAGGTCGGCGACCGTTATGTGCTTGAGCTTATGCAAAAGCGGGGCTGGCTGTACGGTGGCGAGAGCTCCGGGCATTTGTTATGCCTGGACTGCCACACCACAGGCGATGGCATCATCGCCGCGTTGCAAGTACTCACAGCCATGAAGCGCAGCGGGCGCAATCTGGACGAGCTGGTGTCTGAATTGAAGATGTACCCTCAGAAAATGGTCAATGTTCCTTTGCTGCCAGGCGTGCATTGGCAGACTCATGTCGGCTTGCAAGAGGCCAAAGAGAAGGTCGAGCGCCAATTGAATGGACGCGGCAGGGTGCTTATACGCGCCTCGGGTACCGAGCCCAAGCTGCGCTTGATGGTTGAGGCCGAAGATGGCGCTCTGGCCGACGAAGGCGTACGCCAGTTACTTGCGGTGGATTTAACAAACGTGTAACGTGCTTATCAAATGCTTGAAACATTCTGGCTGCACAATATAGGAATGTTTACGGAGTTACACGTATGTTAGAGCTTGCACGTATCCAGCCTGAAGCGGCCCTTGGGGGGGCTTTGAACAATCTGGCCGCCCCGGGCGGACTTGTCATGGGGCTGGCGCGAACCAACGAAGAGCTCGAGGCCATACAGCGCCTGCGCTACGACGTTTTCACCGAAGAAATGAACGTCGCTTTCCCCGATGCGGTCGATGGTCTGGACAGCGACCGCTACGATCCCTGGTGCGAGCACTTCATGGTCAGAGAGCTCAATACAGGGCGGGTAGTGGGTACCTATCGCCTGCTTACGCCTGCCAACGCCAGGAAAGCCGGCGGCTATTATTCCGCATCCGAATTCGACTTAAGCGGCCTGGGCGCAATTCAGGATGAACTGGTCGAGGTGGGGCGTTCGTGTACGCATGCGGACTACCGTAACGGTTCTGTCATCATGCTGCTCTGGTCAGGGATAGCCCGGCTGGTCAAGCAGTCCGGCTTCCGTTATGTACTGGGTTGCGCCAGCGTCAGTCTGCGCGACGATGGCGCGACGGCGGCCGAGGTGTGGCGATCGGCAAGCAAACTTCTGGCTTCCAACCCCGATGCGCCCGCTGTGACACCGTTACACCGATATCCGGTTGAGCGGCTGGGCAGTGAGCTGCCGGCACGCGTGCCGCCGCTTATCAAGGGCTACCTTAAATTGGGTGCCACAATTTGCGGCGAGCCCGCATGGGATCCTGATTTCAATACGGCTGATTTTCCGGTGCTGCTGGACATGACGCGCATGGATATGCGCTACCAGCGCCACTTCGGTATCGAATAATTTTTTAGAACTCAGCCAGTTCAAATTCGAACCCGGCCTTATTCCATTCGCGCTTTTCAGCTTGCAACGAGTATTCCGTTAACGAATGGGACGCCAGCCATGCGCGCTGGGCGCTGATGGTTATGTTTTTTCCATTAGCCGCGACCGATACCGGCAGGGATTCCCGGTCTTCACGCCGACGCGAAAGCAGCACAGCCAGCCGTAGACACAGCAGCGTCAGGCGCCGGCTTCGGGTGGCCCCAAGCGAGGGCAGTTTGCTCAGCTTGCCATGGTGGCCCAGCGCGAATAAGGCCAATAGTTGTTGGTCGTCATTCGAGAAACCCGGCATATCGGCATGTTGCAATATATAGGCGCTGTGCTTGTGGTATTCGGCATGGGCAATGCTTATGCCCACTTCGTGCAGATCGGCGGCCCACCCAAGCGTGCGCTCCAGCTCCTGTCTGTCGGGTCCATCGTCCAGGCCCAATTGATCGAAAAACTTCAGAGCCCTGCGTTTTACGCGTTCGGACTGGCGAGTATCCACATGGTAGCGTTTGATGAACTGGCGCACTGTTTCGTTGCGTTTGTCGTGCTCGGAGTCGCGGCCCAGCAGGTCGTATAGCACACCGACCCGCAATGCGCCTTCGCCGGGCGCCATGGCTTTGATGTTCAGCTCCTGGAAGGCCGCCATCATAATGGCCAGGCCGCCGGCCAGCACCAGCGAGCGGTCATGCTTCAGGCCCGGCAGCTCGTTCATGATGACCTTGCCATCCTGAATAAGCTTGGCCTTGAGCTTTTCCATGCCGCTCAGAGTGATGCCTTTTTGTGACATACCGCCTTCCTGCAGTACGGCCAGCAGACCTTTGGCAGTTCCGGACGAGCCGTAGGCTTCCTGCCAGCCGGTTTTTCGGTATTGCTTGGAAATACCTTCCAGTTCGCGTCTTGCTGCCAATTGGGCCTGCTGCATGCGGGCCTCGGTGATGTGCCCATCTGGAAAGAATTGCCGGGTATAGCTGACGCAGCCCATATATAAAGAGGACATGTGCAAGGGTTTGAAACCCTTGCCGATAATGACTTCGGTCGAGCCGCCGCCGATGTCTATCATCAGCCTGCGGTTGGTCGAGGGCGGCAGCTCGTTGGTGATTCCCGAAAAAATAAGCCGGGCCTCTTCTTGCCCGGCGATGACTTCTATGGGAAAGCCAAGCGCAGCTTCCGCGCGCGGCAAGATGTCGTCGATGTTGCGCGCGATGCGAAAAGTGTTGGTTGCTACGGCGCGTACACAATTCGGATGGAAGTCGGCCAGCCGCTCGCCAAAGCGCTTCAAGACCGTGATAGCGCGTTCAATGGCCTCTTCATTGATGATTTTTTTATCGTCCAGCCCGGCTGCCAGCCTGACCGACTCTTTGAGCCGGTCGATGGCGTAGATTTGCGCAATGCCGTCTTGCTGCACCACGCGTCCGATAGAAAGGCGGAAGCTGTTTGAGCCCAGATCGACGGCGGCAAGTAGATGGTCCATTATGCACAGATTCGGTTAAGTACCGGGGGATTATAAAGTCCCTATCGAAAACCCGTGTCTATGCCCTTTTTAGCGCTTGTGAAGGAAGGGGGGGCGTGTTGATAGTATTGGACGGTAGGGCCACAATCTTGCATATTGTCATGTAACCGTCACAAAAATGAAGTAAAACATTCGACTATCTTGTACTTGGCCAATTTATGCTTCCTTCCGCGTCCGATCCCACCCTATTGAATCGTGAACTATCGCTGCTCAAATTCAATGAGCGTGTCTTGGCCATGGCAGAGAACCGAAGCACGCCGTTGCTGGAGCGGTTGCGCTATCTGTGCATTGTCAGTTCCAATCTGGACGAGTTCTTCGAGATACGAATTTCCAGCCTTAAAGAACAACTGCGGCAGACGCCGGGGTTGATGGGCGTCGATGGCTACACTCCTGGCGAAGCATTCGAGCGCGTGCAAGAGGCCGCTCACGAGCTGGTCGAGCGGCAAAACAGCTTGTTGACTCATCAGGTGCTGCCCAAGCTCGCGACCGAGGGCATTGCTTTAATAGAGCCTCCCGACTGGAGCGAAGAATTGCGTGCATGGGCGCATGCCGGCTTCAACCGTGAAGTCATGCCTTTGCTGACGCCTATCGGCCTGGACCCGGCCCATCCCTTTCCACGTGTCTACAACAAAAGTCTGAATTTTATTGTTTCCCTGTCGGGGCAGGATGCATTCGGGCGCAGTGCGTCGATTGCCATTGTGCAGGCGCCGCGCGCTTTGCCGCGCGTTATCAAGGTGCCGCCCGAGATCGCGGGAATACCGCACGGCTATATATTGCTTACTGCATTGATCAGCGCATTCGTGGGCGAGCTTTTTCCGGGTCTGGACGTCAAGGGCGTTTATCAGTGGCGGGTTACCCGCAACAGCGATCTGTTCGTAGACGAAGAAGAAATCACGAATCTTCGCTTGGCGCTGCAAGGCGAGCTGTCGCAGCGAAATTTCGGCGCTGCCGTCCGTCTTGAGATCGATCAGTACATGCCGGCTGGTCTTGCCACCTTCTTGCAGAAAGAGTTCCTGTTGCAGCCGCAAGACACCTATCGTGTCAGTGGCCCGGTGAATCTATCGCGCCTGATGCAGCTGTGCAATGTGGTCGACCGGCCCGAGCTGCTGTTTCCGGATCACCGCCCCAAGTTGCCGGCCCCGTTCGACACGGTGTCCAACAACCCCGAAGATCTGTTCGCCGCCATCGCGGCAAAAGACCATCTGCTGCACCATCCCTACCAGTCCTTCCAGCCGGTGCTCAATTTCCTGACGGCGGCGGCCATGGACCCGTCGGTCGTGGCCATCAAACAGACTATTTACCGCACCGGCGAAGACTCCGAGCTCATGCGCCTGCTGCTGGCGGCCGCCAAGGCCGGCAAAGAAGTCACAGTGGTGGTCGAGCTGATGGCGCGTTTCGACGAGCAGACCAACATCAATTGGGCCGCCAAGCTTGAAGAGGTGGGCGCGCATGTAAGCTACGGCGTCGTCGGCCACAAGACTCATGCCAAAATGGCCTTGGTCTTGCGCCGCGAAAAGGGCGGCATTCGCCGCTATGGGCACTTGGGTACCGGAAACTACCATCCGCGCACCGCTCGCCTTTATACCGATTTTGGCCTGCTGACGGCCGATCAGAAGTTGTGCGAAGACATGGACAAAGTCTTTTCGCTGCTGACCGGCCTGGGCGCGCGCCGGCCGTTGAAGCTTTTGCTTCAATCGCCCTTTACCTTGCACGAAACCATGGTCGCTCTGATCAAGAACGAGGTCGTGCATGCCAAGGCGGGCAGGAAAGCGCGGGTCATGGCCAAAATGAATTCCTTGCTGGAACCCATCATCATCGACGCCCTGTACAAGGCCAGTCAGGCCGGCGTCAAGATAGATCTTATCGTGCGCGGCGCCTGCGCCTTGCGCGCCGGAGTACCCGGGCTTTCCGAGAATATCCGGGTCCGATCAGTCATTGGCCGCTTCCTGGAGCACTCGCGGGTGTTTTATTTCTATAATGACGGGGCGGAAAACGTTTATTTGTCTTCGGCCGACTGGATGGACCGCAATTTTTTCCGCCGGGTCGAGATCAGCTTTCCGGTGCTCGACAAAGCCCTCAAGAAACGCGTCATAAACGAAGCGTTCACCTATGCGTTGCGCGACAACCAACTGGCCTGGCAGGCTTTGCCCAATGGGGGATACACCAGGATAAAAAGACGTGGGAAGCCCTTCAATCTGCATGAACATCTGGTCCAACAGCTAAGCTGATGAAAAATCCGGTAACTGTCACGAACATGTCATATTTAGTACTTACTATGACGGTTGTGCAGGGTTGACCTGTCTTAACCAGTCTCAGTAAAGAGGATCCCTCTATGTTTAAACGCGTTCTATTACAGGTTTCGGTCGGTATCGCTTTCGGCGCCGCCTCTTTGACCGCTCATGCTGCCGACATCACCGGCGCAGGTGCTTCTTTCCCCTATCCCATTTATGCCAAGTGGGCGGCCAAATACCATGAAGAAACCGGCAACCGCGTGAACTACCAGTCCATCGGTTCGGGTGGTGGTCAGCAACAGATTATTGCCAAGACGGTTGATTTCGGCGCATCCGACGATCCCATGAAGGGCGACGCGCTGGAAAAGAACGGCTTGTTCCAGTTTCCCGCCATTGTTGGCGGCACGGTGCCTGTGATCAACGTCGACGGCATCAAGCCGGGCGAACTGAAGCTGTCCGGTGAAGTCATTGCCGACATTTTCTTGGCCAAGATCAAGAAGTGGGACGATGCCGCCATCAAAGCGCTGAACCCCGACATGAAGCTGCCCAGCACTTCCATCATCGTGGTACATCGCTCCGATGGTTCGGGTACAACCTTTGGCTGGACCAACTACCTGTCCAAAGTCTCGCCCGCCTGGAAAGAGCAAGTCGGCGAAGGCAAGGCTGTAAAATGGCCCACAGGCCAGGGCGGTAAAGGCAACGAAGGCGTAGCCGCCTATGTTCGCCAACTGAAGAATTCCATCGGTTATGTCGAGTATGCCTATGCCAAGCAAAACGGCTTGTCATGGACCCAGCTTAAGAACAAAGACGGCAAGTTCGTTCAGCCGGCTCAATCGGCCTTTGCCGCCGCCGCTGCCAACGCCGACTGGAAAAGCGCGCCTGGCATGGGCGTGGTACTGACCAACGAACCGGGCGCCGATTCGTGGCCCGTTACCTCGGCCAGCTTCATCCTGGTGCACAAAAAGCAGGATAAGCCCGAAAACGGCAAGGAAGTTCTGGCATTTTTCGACTGGGCGTTCAAGAACGGCGACAAGTTGGCCGAAGAGCTGGACTACGTGCCGATGCCCGACAACGTGACCAATCAGATCGCTGATGCCTGGAAAGCCGAAATCAAAGGCACCGACGGCTCCGCAGTCTGGAAGTAATAGGTGAAAAAGGGCTAAATGCCCTTTTTTCCAGGCAAAGACGGTGCTAGCTGGATAGCACCGTCTTTGTTGTGTAAGAATTACGGTTTATTCGTCCCGCCCGAATTTGTTCTTTTGTCCTTGCGTTTATATTATCGATCCCCGCGAATGTTAAAAAACCGACATGAAAAATAACCAGAACGCGCTAATGGACTCTGTGTTCAAGAACCTGACCCGCACGTTTGCATTTCTTGTTTTCATGCTGTTGGGTGCCATAATGGTGTCCCTACTGTACGGCAGCCGGGAATCGATTGCCACGCATGGCATTGCTTTCCTCTGGACGAACAATTGGGATCCCGTCCAGAACATCTACGGCGCCATGGTTCCCATTGTGGGCACCTTGCTGACCTCGGCCATTGCGCTGTTGATTGCGGTGCCGGTGTCGTTCGGCATTGCCATGTTCCTGACCGAATTGTCGCCGGTATGGCTGCGTCGCCCCTTGGGTACGGCCATCGAGATGCTGGCCGCCATACCGTCCATCATCTACGGTATGTGGGGCCTGTTCGTTTTCGTTCCTTTATTCCAGCAATATGTCCAGCCGCATGTCATCGACCTATTCGACGGTATACCCATATTGGGCGACATCTTCGCCGGGCCGCCTTTCGGCATAGGGGTGTTCACCGCCGGACTTATTCTGTCCATCATGGTGATTCCATTCATCGCCGCCGTCATGCGCGATGTTTTCGAGCTGGTCCCGCCTTTACTGAAAGAGTCGGCCTATGGCCTTGGCAGCACGACCTGGGAGGTCGTCTGGAAGGTTGTATTGCCATACACAAAAAGCGGTGTGATCGGCGGCATTATGCTGGGTCTTGGTCGCGCTCTGGGCGAGACCATGGCGGTCACTTTCGTTATCGGCAATGCTTTCAACCTGCCGTCGTCGATTTTTTCGCCTTCCAACTCCATTGCCTCGGCTTTGGCCAACGAGTTCAACGAGGCCGGCGGCATACAAAAATCGGCGCTATTGGAACTTGGCCTGATCCTGTTCCTGATCACCACG
>DATCYE010000039.1:0-7038 GCA_036570485.1 Pusillimonas sp.
GATTCCCGCTATCTGCGCCGGGGCCATGGACCGGACCTGATCAAAGGACTGCAACGCGGCAAATGGCCCATAGGCGCCAGCCTGGATTTGCACGGAAGCACGCTGGAACAGGCGCGTGAGCGTTTGGACCGCTTTCTACAATCGTGTCTGGCGCACCAAATAAAATGCGCGCGCATCGTCCATGGCAAAGGCTATGGTTCGAAAGACGGCGAACCCGTGCTCAAGCAAACCATACGCCGCTGGCTAAGCCAGATCGCCAGCGTAATCGCCTATGTGGAATGCTCGGAGCAAGATGGCGGCGCCGGAGCCGTGTATGTATTATTACGGGCCGACACAGCCACTTTCTGATAACTGCAGGATGCCCCAGGATGCCAGCGGCAAACTCGGGTCTATACAAACAATAAACCAGGAGATATTCATGAGCTGGGTTTATCTTGCCATCGCAATCGCCGCCGAAATCGTCGCCACCACCGCCCTGAAAGCATCCCACGGCTTTTCCGGTCTTTACCCGTCCGTTATAACCGTAGTGGGCTATAGCCTGGCTTTCTATTGCCTGGCGCTTACCTTGCGGGTCATTCCGGTGGGTATCGCCTATGCCATATGGTCCGGTGTGGGCATCGTGGCCATTTCATTGATAGGCTATGTGATCTTTAAGCAAACGCTGGATGCAGCCGGATTGCTGGGCATCGGCCTGATCGTAGCCGGTGTTATCGTACTTAACGTATTTTCAAAGTCCGCCATGCACTAATCGTACCGGACGCCAAATGACAAAGGCCGACGATTGTGTCGTCGGCCTTTGCGTATTTATATTTTTTATGGGTTCTGCAACTTTCTTATATACCGATTTATCGGCTTGCCCATGCAGGGCTTTGTCTCCTCACCTGCATGAACAGGATTGTGCATGATTATTACCGTTTGAACACTTAGGGAATGCACTAAGTTAGTGCTCATTTTGTCTAAATAAGTGGCTCTTTTACGATACTGTCGCCTTCTGGGCCATAAGCAGCATTTTTCGCACGCTCTTTTGCTCTACCCAATCCTGGCTGGACGAATTGAAGGTCAGGTAATGCGGCGATTGCATATGCGCATCGATAGCCGCCTGGTCGTCATAGATTTCATAAAGAAAAAACAGAGCCGAGTCCTGTGGATCGCGACAGACATCGAACCGACGGCAACCCGCTTCAGTTAACGACATGGCGGCATTATGCAAAATCGCCGACTCAAACTCGTTGATGAATGCCGGTCGGATACGAAACTCGACCAGCAGCACATGTTGTTGATTGGATGGGGTTTTCGTCATTATGAAACGCTGCCTTGTTTATGGACGTTTAAGGAGTCTCTGAATAAGTCACGGTGCCGCTCGACTTATTCAGATATTTCTCCCTAGGATCAGTTTGCCTTCGCGCTGATTTTAGCCTTGTCAATCAGTTCGCCGAACTTGGCGACCTCGGACTTGATCCGTTTGCCCATTTCATCGGGGGTGTTCCCGACAGGTTCCGCGCCCATGGCCAGCAGACGTTTCTTGATGGCGGGATCGGCAAGAATCCGGACCGTCTCCGCATGGATCTTGTCAATAATGGGTTTGGGAGTGCCGGCCGGCACCATCAGGCCGAACCAGGTTGCGATATCAAACCCTGCCAGGCCGGACTCATCCATGGTGGGCACATCGGGCAAAGCGCTCGACCGGGTGCCCGTTGCCACGGCTATAGGCTTGAGCTTGCCGGATTGGATATGCGGCAGGCAGGAGGCAACCGTGTCGAACATGAAATCGATGCGTCCTCCCATCAGGTCGACCAGCGCGGGACTGCTGCCCTTGTACGGTACCTGCAGCAGATCGGTGCCAGCCATGGTGTTGAACTGTTCGCCGATCAGGTGGTGGGCCGTGCCCGCCCCCGTGCTGCCATAGGTCAGATCGCCGGGATGAGCCTTGGAATAAGCGATGACCTCAGCCGTGGTGTTGGCGGGGAAATCACTGCGGGTAATCATGACATTGGGGACAATGGCAACGATGGACACCGGGGCAAGGTCGCGCTGAACATCGTACGACAGGTTCTTGTAGAAGCTCTGTGCAATAGAGTGATGGACCGCGCCCATCAGCAAGGTATAGCCGTCGGCGGGCGCATCGGCGACATGGGCGGCGCCCAAAGTCAGGCCTGCGCCCGGCTTATTCTCGATAACAACCGTCTGCCCCCAGGCGGCGCTTAGCCTGTCGCCCATCAGCCGGGCCAATTGATCGGTGCTGCCACCGGGCGCGGATGGCACGACCAGCTTGATCGGCTTGGTGGGATAGCTTTGGGCCGCCACGCTAAAGCTGGCCGAACCCAGCATCAGCGACACCAAGGCGCTACGTATGATTCCTTTCATATCTCGTCTCCTGTAATAATTATTTAACCGACCGACATGAATTTATGCCCGGAGGTTTTATAGATTGGCAATGACTGCCTTCGTGATATCGGCGGTAGTGCTGCTTCCGCCGAACTCGAACGGAAGTACCACTCCGCTGGAAAAAGAAGTGGCGACGGCGCGCTCGATAGCCGAAGCTCCATCTGCCAAAGCCTTGTCTTTGGTCCGATCGGATAGCCAGTCAAGCATCATGGCGACCGACAAAATCATCGCCGTCGGATTCGCAATGCCCTTGCCCGCGATATCCGGCGCGCTGCCATGTGCGGGCTGAAACAATCCATAGTGATCGCCGATGTCGCCGGATGGCGCCATGCCCATTCCACCGACCATCGCAGCGATCAGATCGGACAAGATATCGCCGAACATGTTTTCGGTAACCAGCACGTCGTACTGCCACGGCTTGAGCACCAGATTCAGCGCCATGGCGTCTACATAAGCGCTGGACGCTTCAATACCCGGAAATTGATTGGCCCTTTCTTCGAAAATCTGGCGCCAGAAAGCCATCGAGTGGAAGACGTTCGCTTTGTCCACATTGGTGACATGGCCCGGACGCCCCTGGGATTTCCGCCGCTCTGCCAGCCTGAAGGCAAAGTCGCAAATTCTTGTGGTGCCAGCACGCGAAATTCTCATCGGGTCCACGACTGCATCATCGCCTTCTTGCTGGCTGCGCCCGCGTGCATAGAACAGGCCCTCGGTATTTTCACGCACTAGGACCAGGTCGATACCGGCTGCCCGGGGGTCGGACAAAGGCATGGGCAGTCCCGCAAAGGTGCGGATCGGACGGACGCCTGCGTATAAATCCAGCGCAAATCGGATGTCCAGCTGAGGAATAATCTCGGTGCCGTCGGCCCCGCGCACATGCGGCAAGCCCATGGCGCCGAAAAGTATCGCATCCGCCGCGCGGCAGGCTGCCAGGGTGGCTTCAGGAAGAGCGTCGCCGGACTCCAGATAGTGTTGCGCCCCGGCAGCGTGCCGCCGGGCATCGAACGAGCGATCAATCTTGGTACTTACCGCTACGAGCACGGCAAGCCCCGCGTCCATGACCTCGCGGCCAATTCCATCTCCGGGCAATACAGCTATTGAATATTCTTTGGTCATGATTACATCTGTTGAAGGTTGAAGCGTTCGAAAATAGACAAGAGTTCGGAAGCGGCACGCTGCCGGTGTGCTTTGTTGACGGCTATGGCGCCCTCGGCGTCCCCCGCAAGAAGTCGCTCGACCAAGGCCAAGTGATCTTGCGTCGAATTCACAGGCTTGGCGCGCAACTTAAGGGTAAACATGCGTGCCCGATGGGCGCGATCCCAATAATTCAAAACCGTATCGTGAAGTTGGCGATTGCCGCAGAGCACCAGCAATTGTTTGTGGAATCGTTCATCCGCTGCCGCCCATGCCTCCAGGCCGGCCCCGCCCTCTTCCAATGCCAAAGCCATATCGCGGGTCGCGTCTGCGAGCGGCTGCAGTTCCTTTTCGTTGGGCCGGCGCAGTGCGACCAGCTCTACCGCGGCGCATTCCAGAGCAGTAAGCACTTCGTATATTTCGCGCATGTCTTCAGCCGACACCGGTAAGACGCGCATGCCGCGCCGAGGGATCAGTTCAACCAGGCCTTCACTCTGCAAACAAATCAGTGCTTCGTGTATGGGCGTACGGCTCATGCCCATGGCCAGAGCAAGCTCCTGCTCCAGAGCCTGGTAGCCAGGCGGCCAGACGTTGTCCAGAATGCGCCTGCGCAGCTCGCGGACGGCGACATCGGCCATGGATTCGGACAAACGGGCAAGAGCATTCATGATTTGTGTATCAAGCCTTATGCATGCGTTAACGTATAAATTAATGCATACATTAAATCAACGCACAGCTATCGGTAATCAGGGCAAACCCCCAGTCTCGTCTCCTGGCAGCCCCGGGGCTGAATGCGAGACAGCGGCTGGCAGTCAAGACCGCCAGCCGCTGTCAATGAATAATCGATAATCAGACCAGCTTTTCGCAAGCCTGCTTCAAACGCGCTAAACCTTCGTCCAGGGTTGGGATCGAACTGGCGAAGGAAAGACGGAAGAAGGGGGAAACACCATACGCGGCGCCGTGCAGCACGGCCAGATTGACCTCTTCCAGCAGGTACATGACGAAGTCTTCGTCCGTATGCAGAGTCTGGCCCGAGGGTGTCCGCTTGCCAATGAGACCGGCGCAACTGGGAAATGCATAGAATGCGCCTTCCGGCGAGTGGCAGTGGATGCCTTCGATCCGATTCAAGACGCCCATGACGCGGTCCCGGCGCGACTGGAATATCTGAGACCGCTCCGCCATGAAGCCCTGCGGGCCGTTCAAGGCTTCCACAGCAGCCGCCTGACTAATGGAACTTGGGCTGGACGTGCTTTGCGACTGCAACTTGGTCATTGCCTTGATCAGTTCGGCCGGCGCCCCGCCGTAGCCTAAACGCCAGCCGGTCATCGCGTAGGCCTTCGAAACGCCATTCATGGTTAGTGTGCGTGATTTCAATTCCGGAGCCACCTGCGCGATGGTGGCATATTCACGGCCATCGAACAAAATGTGTTCATACATGTCGTCGGTCATGACCCACACATGCGGATGACGCAGCAATACATCGGCCAAGCCGCGTAGTTCTTCACGGCTGTACACGGCGCCGCTCGGGTTGTTCGGCGCGTTCAGGATGACCCAGCGCGTATGCGGAGTAATGGCCTTCTCCAGATCTGCGGGCTGCAGCTTGAACTGTTTTTCGGGTGGGCATGCCACGAAGACCGGGGTGCCGCCCGCCAACAGCACGATATCCGGATAGGAGACCCAGTACGGCGTGGGGATAATGACTTCAACGCCCTTCTCGACCGTGCTCAGCAAGGCATTGAAAATAACCTGCTTGCCGCCCGTGCAGGCAATGACTTCGCTGGTGTTGTACTCCAGGCCGTTTTCCCGACGGAACTTCGCGCGGATTGCTTCCTTGAGTTCCGGTGTACCGCCTACATCGGTGTATTTCGTGCGTGACGCGGCCATCGCCACCTTAACCGCCTCAATGACGTTATCGGGCGTATCGAAATCGGGCTCGCCTGCCGTCAGGGCCACAATGTCGCGCCCTGATGCACGCAACTCTCGTGCGCGCTGGCCAGCCATGGAGCTCGGTGAAGGTTTGATGCGGTTTATTCGCGAAGCAAGAATGGACATGTGATTTTGATCCGAAATAAGTTAAAGAGAGAGAAGCACGGAAAGTCGGCTAAACAGCCCATTCGCGCAAATGGCGCAGGAATATCTGGTCTACACGTCCGGTATTGCCATCCGAATGGCCGGCCGAATGCGGTGTAATCATTACGTTGTCCAAAGCCCAAAGCGGCGACTCTTTTTGCAGGGGTTCATGCTCGAAAACGTCGAGGTAAGCTCCGGCCAGCCTTCCCTGCTGCAAGGCCTGAATCAGGTCGCTTTCCACAACCACCTCTCCTCGCGCCACGTTGATCAGGCGGGCCCCCGGCTTTAACGCCGCAAACGTGCGCTGATCAACCAAGCGGCGCGTGCGATCGGTCAGAGGGCAAGCAAGTATCAGCCAGTCCACCCTGGGGGCAAGATCGCTCAAGGCTTCGAACGCATGCGTTTCCACTCCGTCATCGCCTGAACCCAAACTGCGACGCAAAGCAATTACGTTCATGCCCAGCATCCGCAGGAATGCGCCCAACCGTTGTCCGATCGGGCCCCAGCCGACAACCACCGCGGTCTGGCCGGTTAGGTCGGCAGGCAGCCCATCGCCTATCAGTGGCGTCCATAGGCGAGCCCTCTGCGCAGCCAGCAGTTTAGGAAAATGCCGTGCCAGGGAGAGCATGCCGGCCAGCGCCGTTTGAACCACAACGTCCGCATTGGCTCCCGGCGACATGGTGACGCGCACACCACGCGCCATCAGCTCGGGAAATATCGGACGATCCGCTCCGGCGGAATGGGCATGAACCCACTGCAAACGTGGAGACTGACGCAGCGTTTCATAAAAGGCCTGCAAAGGTTCCTGAACGACATGCTTGGTCGACAAACCGGTCACGTCCCTGGAAATGAAGGCGGCGTCGACGTCGGTGGGTGCATCGCCTGGATGCGCGGCCGCAAAGACCGGCTCGAATGACCGGCCATTGAGCGCATCAGTCATGGCGTCACCGATGCGGGCGAAAGTCTCTTGAGAAATCAGAATGCGAAAATTGCGGTTGTCTGACATAGCTAAGGCAAAATTTGCCCATCCGGCCGCAAGAAAGGCGGCCGTGAAAGGCGTGGGTTGTTAAAGCCGCTTATTCGCGATATGAGGGGTCTGTACGGTCCAGCTTGCGCAACAACGCCGGCCATTCCATGACGCCGTAAGGGCGGCGCGTGCCGGGTTGATAGTTGTTCCATGTTTCCTGAAGCACATCCGGCGACACAGGCCGCAAGGGACTATTGGCCGCCATGGCTGCCAGTTGCGACCGACAGGAAAGCTCCAGCCTGTGCATCCAGTTGAATGCTTCCCCCACCGTATTGCCTACGGTTAGCGCACCATGGTTGCGCAGAATCAGGGCTTCCCCCTTGCCCAGATCGCTGACGATGGAGGCCTGCTCCTGCAAGTCCAGCACAACGCCCTGGTAGTCGTGGTAGCCGATGCGCAGAAAACGCATGGCTGTCTGGGTC
>DATCYE010000040.1:0-20403 GCA_036570485.1 Pusillimonas sp.
CTTTGGCGAGAATCTGCCCAAGACCCGCTCCGGCAAGATCATGCGGCGCCTGCTGCGGGTGGTGGCCAAGGGCGAGCCGGTTACCCAGGACGTCTCCACTCTTGAAAATCCGGCGATTTTGGACCAGTTGTCCCAGGCGCACTAGTTTTCGCGCCGGTGGCGTACTCCCGGCGGATTGCCGGGATACGCCGGGGTGATATATTGTGTCGCCTGGTGTCTTGTCTGCTTTTTTGGTTTTAGCCAAACAAGTGGTCAAGATGCTGATGTACAGACAGAAAATCAGGCTGCGGCCTGATTTTTCTTTTTCCGAACTAAAAAATCCGTATTGCGGAGCGTATGTTGAAATCGAACCCGTCCAACCGGGGTGCCATGCTGTTAATGGCCCTGACCGTCACTTTTTGGGGATTCAGCTGGATCGTCATGAAGCACTTGTCCAGCTTCATCGGACCCTTCGATCTAGTTATGGTGCGCTACGCTTTGGCTTTCCTGGTGCTCTTCGCGGTGTTGCTGGTGACCCGGCAATCGCTGAAGTTTCCGCCGTTCTGGCTGACGCTGGGTATTGCGGTCTTTCAAACCACGGCCTTCCAGTGCCTGAGCCAGATTGCGCTGGTCAGCGGCGGCGCGGGGCATGTGGTCATGCTGGCCTACACCATGCCATTCTGGGTGGTGCTGTTCGCCTGGATATTGCTGGGCGATAGGCCCACCCAGCGCCATCTGTGGGCGTTTGGGCTGGCGGCTTTGGGCTTGGTCGCCATCATCGCACCGTGGGAAGGGCTGGGTTCGATGACTGGATCGCTGCTGGCCTTGGCGGGAGGCGCATGCTGGGGTGTTGGCACGGTACTGGCAAAAATGATGTTTCAACGCTATACGCCCAATGTCTTGAACCTGACCACGTGGCAGATGCTGCTGGGCGCCGTTCTGGCCTGGCCGGTCACGCTGGCGTTTCCTCAGCAGGACATTGTCTGGGAGCCGGTCCTTTTCTGGGGCGTGGCCTATATGGCCATCATCGCCTCGGGCCTGGGCTGGTGGCTATGGTTGTCGGTGGTGCGGCGGGTTAGCGCGACCGTGGCCAGTATGTCTAGTCTGGGCGTTCCGGTGCTGACTGTCATCCTGGCATGGCTGCTGCTGTCGGAAAGGCCGACCTTGCTGGAGCTGATCGGTGTTGCCTTCATTATGGCGGGGCTGGTGGCTGTGAACATGCCCGAGCGCAAGCGGGGGGCGAAGAGCATCCGGCGCTAAGGCCGGATGCTGTCGGGGCGGGCCTACATGCCGTTGTAGACTGGGCCTTCGCCGCCTTGCGGAGCCACCCACACGATATTCTGCGTGGGGTCCTTGATGTCGCAGGTCTTGCAGTGCACGCAGTTCTGCGCATTGATCTGCAGGCGGTCCTCGCCTGTGTCGGTCTTGACGAACTCATACACGCCGGCCGGACAGTAGCGCGCTTCGGGGCCGCCGTACTTGGCCAGGTTGACCGACACCGGAACCGACGCGTCTTTAAGCGTCAGGTGTATAGGTTCGTTCTCGTCGTGATTGGTGTTGGAAATAAAGACTGAACTGAGCCGGTCGAAGGTGATCTTGCCATCGGGCTTGGGATAGTCGATGCGCGCGCATTCGGCTGCGGGTTGCAAACAGGCGTGATCGGGCTTGCTGTGGTGTAAAGTCCAGGGCATTTTCCCCTTGAGCAGCCATTGTTCGATGCCCGTCATGATGGTGGCGACGGTGCGTCCCTTCTTGAACCACTGTTTGAAGTTGCGCGCCTTGTTCAGCTCGGCATGCAGCCAGGAGTTTTCGAATGCGGCCGGGTAGGCGGTCAGTTCGTCGTGGCGGCGGTCGGCCACAATGGCATCGAAGGCCGCTTCGGCCGCCAGGGCGCCGGTCTTGATGGCCGAGTGGCTGCCCTTGATGCGCGAGGCGTTCAGCACGCCAGCCTCGCAGCCCACCATGACGCCGCCCGGGAAGCACAGCTTGGGCAGCGACAGCAGTCCGCCGGCAGTCAGCGACCGGGCGCCATAGGCAATACGTTTGCCGCCTTCAAAGGTGGGGCGGATGGCGGGGTGGGTCTTGTAGCGCTGGAATTCTTCGAAGGGCGACAGCCAGGGGTTGGCGTAGTCCAGCCCGACCACCAGTCCGACCACCACAATATTGTTGGACAAGTGATAAAGAAAAGAGCCGCCGTAGGTGTCGGAATCGAGCGGCCAACCAGCGGTATGCACTACCAGGCCGGGTTGGGATTGCGCGGGGTCGACTTCCCACATTTCCTTGATGCCTATGCCGTAGCTTTGCGGGTCGCGCCCGGCGTCAAGCTTGTAGCGCTCGATCAACTGGCGACCCAGTTGGCCGCGCGAGCCTTCGGCAAAGACGGTGTAGCGGGCATGCAGCTCCATGCCGGGCTGGTAATGCTCGGTGTGTGTGCCATCGCGAGCCACGCCCATGTCGCCGGTGGCCACGCCCTTTACGGCACCGCTGTTGGTGTACAGGATTTCGGCGGCTGCGAAGCCGGGAAACAGGTCTACGCCCAGGGCTTCGGCCTGCTCGCCCATCCAGCGAACGACATTGCCCAGTTGGACGATGTAGTTGCCGTGGTTCTGGAAACACTCGGGCAGAAGCCAGTTAGGGGTCGAGCGCGCGCCTTTTTCGGTCAGGAACAGGAATTTGTCCTCGGTGACCTCGGTGTTCAGCGGAGCGCCTTTTTCTTTCCAATCGGGAATCAATTCGGTCAGTGCCTGGGGATCCATGACGGCGCCCGACAGAATATGCGCGCCGACTTCGGCGCCTTTTTCAAGTACGCAGACGCTGATTTCCTGTTCGCGCTGCGCAGCCAGCTGTTTAAGCCTGATGGCGGCGGCCAGTCCGGCTGGCCCTGCGCCGACGACGACTACGTCGTATTCCATTGATTCACGTTCAGCCATGTATGAGATCTCCCGTATGTCTTTGTCTGGCACTGCGTGCGGCCCTGTGCGGGCATTTAATTTTCCGCTCAATTGTATTGCAGTCTGGACCAGGGCATGGATGCGTGTGTCCAAAGCCGTGTTCCGCCATCACGTTATACTTGTCGTAGCGATACATTCAGCAAAAGGGGCGTAGGCCGATGCAAGATGTCGAATCGATTTCCGTGCCGCCGATAGGCGGTGTTTTTCGTTACGCCATGCCGGTACGCTGGGGCGATCTGGATGCCCTGAATCACGTCAACAATACCGTGTATTTTCGCTTTCTCGAAGAGGCCCGGGTTCGGCTGTTCGCCCAGGCCGGCATTACCCTTCCTTCGGACCGGGTAATGGTTCTTGCCCACGTGTCCTGCGATTTCCTCAAACCCATCCTGTACCCTGCGACGGTTGTTGTCAGCCAGGTGCTTACCCGCGTGGGGCGGTCCAGCATGGATATGGACATCCTGATCGAATGCGAAGGCGAGCCCGGAGAGGTTTATGCCAAAGGCCGGCAGGTCGTGGTCGGTACCGATGCGCAAACGGGCAAGTCCCTGGCCTGGACACCGCAAGAGCTAAGCAGCCTTGCCGCTTTGCTTATCCATGAATAAGACAGGCGATGGCTCTGTATGGTTTATTTTCGTTCTTTGCTTTTTTCGGTTCATCACTTACGGCGCAGGGTCCTTGCGGGTTCGATGCCATCGCATGAAATATTGAATAAGGATAGGAGTAATGGATAAAGTCTATGCAAGCGCCGCAGAAGCGCTTAAAGGCGTCGTTGCCGACGGTCAGACCATTGCGGTCGGCGGCTTCGGCCTGTGCGGTATCCCCGAGGCACTGATCGCCGCTTTGCGCGATTCAGGTGTTCAGAACCTGACCTGCGTCAGCAATAATGCCGGTGTCGACGGCTTCGGCCTGGGCCAGTTGCTGTCCACGCGCCAGGTCAAGAAAATGATCGCCTCGTATGTGGGCGAAAACAAAGAGTTCGAGCGCCAGTTCCTGGCTGGCGAGCTCGAGCTTGAATTCACGCCGCAGGGTACGCTGGCCGAGAAACTTCGCGCCGGCGGCGCCGGCATTCCGGCCTTCTTCACGCGTACCGGCGTGGGTACCATTGTGGCCGACGGCAAAGAAATCCGCGAGTTCGACGGCGAAAAATACGTCATGGAGCGTTCCATTGTTCCGGACGTCTCGCTGGTCAAGGCCTACAAGGCCGACCGCAGCGGTAATCTGGTGTTTCGCAAGACGGCGCGTAATTTCAATCCCAATGTGGCCATGGCGGGCAAGATCACCATTGTCGAGGTCGAGGAAATCGTCGACACCGGTAGTTTCGATCCCGATCAGGTTCATTTGCCCGGCATCTATGTGCATCGCATTGTGCTCAATGCCAACCCGGAAAAACGCATAGAACAACGCACTGTCAGCAACGCGCAAGGAGCAAAATAATGGCCTGGAATCGTGATGAGATGGCGGCACGCGCCGCCCGTGAACTGCAAGACGGCTTTTATGTGAACCTGGGCATAGGCCTGCCCACCATGGTGGCCAACCATGTGCCCAAGGGTATCGAGGTATGGCTGCAATCCGAAAACGGCTTGCTGGGCATAGGCCCTTTCCCGACCGAAGACGAAATCGACGCCGACCTGATCAACGCCGGCAAGCAGACCATTACCACGGTGCCGGGCTCGTCCATTTTCGCATCGGCCGATTCCTTTGCCATGATACGCGGCGGCAAGATCAACCTGGCCATCCTGGGTGCCATGCAGGTGTCCGAGAAGGGCGATCTGGCCAACTGGATGATACCGGGCAAGATGATCAAGGGCATGGGCGGCGCCATGGACCTGGTGGCCGGCGTCGGTAAGGTCGTCGTCCTGATGGAACACGTTGCTCGCAAGAAAGACGGCACCGAAGACCTGAAGCTGCTGAAAGAATGCAATCTGCCGCTGACCGGCGTGGGCGTCGTGGGCCTGATCATCACCGACCTGGGTGTCATGGAAGTCGGCGAGACAGGGTTCAAGCTGATCGAATTGGCGCCCGGCGTCACGGTCGACGAAATCCAATCCAAGACCGGTGCCACGCTGGATGTCTCTGCAGTCGCCTGATCTTTACCGTGTGTAGGAAGATGGCCTGAGCGATCCCGCATGACGGGGCTGCCAGGCCATTTTTATTCTTAAAGGAATTGCCGTGAATTCGTCTGTCTTTGCTCAACGTATCCAGGCCTTGCGCGCCGCTATGCGCGAGCGCAAATTGGATGCCTGCGTGGCCCTGTCCGCCGACCCGCATCTGTCGGAGTACCTGCCCGAGCATTGGCAGGCCAGGCAGTGGCTTAGCGGATTCGGTGGCTCGGCGGGTACGCTGGTGGTGACCACCGATTTTGCAGGGCTGTGGACCGACAGTCGTTATTGGGAACAGGCCGACAGCGATCTGGCGGATACCGGCATACGAACCATGCGCGCCGGGGCACCAGACGTGCCCGGACCCGCCCAATGGTTGGCAGACCATTTGACTAAGGGCGCACGCGTCAATATCGACGGTCAGGTGCTGGCCGTGCAGGCACATAGGCAGTGGCAGACGGCACTCTCCGAGAAAGGCATCAGCCTGGTCATCGATATGGATGCCATTGGCGATATTTGGGAAGGACGGCCGGCGCTTCCGCAAGGTACGGTATTCGAGCACCTGCCGCCGTTTGCTTGCCGCAGCAGGGCGGAGAACATGGCGGCCGTGCGCGCCGCCATGTTGGAGCGCAAAGCCGATTGGCACTGGCTGTCTTCACTGGATGACATTGCCTGGCTGTTGAACCTGCGCGGCAACGACGTTTCCTACAACCCCGTGTTTCTTGCGCACGCCCTGATCGGTCGGGACAGCGCGCGATTGTTTGTTGCTCCCGGCAAGATTCCCGCTGAACTGTGCGAGGCCTTGGCAAGAGACGGCATAAGTGTTGAACCGTATGAAGAAGCGGCCGGCGCGTTGGCCTGCCTGCCCGAAGGGCAGGGCCTGCTGGTCGATCCGGCCCGTACCACTGTGGGTACCCTGGCGTCGGCTGCCTTCGCCGATAAAATCGAGGCGATTAATCCATCGCAACTGCTGAAGTCGCGCAAGAACGCCGTCGAGGCCGACAACGTGCGCCGCAGCATGGAGCAGGACGGCGCCGCACTGTGCGAATTCTTTGCCTGGTTCGAGGCCAACCAGGGTAAAAAAAGCATTACCGAAATCACCGTAGACGAGGAGATCACCGCCGCGCGCGCGCGCCGTCCGCATTTCGTCACACCCAGTTTCGGCACCATTGCAGCCTACAACGCCAACGGCGCCATGCCGCATTACCACGCCACCGAAGAATCGCATGCCGTCGTCGAAGGCGACGGACTGTTGCTGATCGATTCGGGCGGCCAGTATCTGGGCGGCACCACCGATATCACCCGCGTCGTGCCGGTGGGCACGCCCAGCGTCGAACAGAGGCGCGATTACACTGCCGTGCTCAAAGGCATGATCGCCCTGTCGCAGGCAGTCTTCCCGCGCGGCACCATGTCCCCCTTGCTGGACACCATCGCCCGCATGCCCATTTGGCAGACGGGTTCGGACTACGGTCATGGCACGGGGCATGGCGTGGGCTACTTCATGAACGTGCATGAGGGACCGCAATCCATTGCATACCGCGCAGTCGTCAACCCGAACATGGCGATGGAACCGGGGATGATTACGTCGAACGAACCGGGGCTTTATCGACCTGGGCGTTGGGGCATACGTATCGAGAACCTGGTGCTGGCCGTGCCGGCGGTCGAGACGGAGTTCGGTGAATTTTTGAAGTTCGAGACGTTAACCTTGTGCCCGATTGATACGCGCTGCATTGAATTGCAGCTGCTGGCCGAAGGCGAAAAGGCTTGGCTAAATGACTACCACTCGCAAGTTAGGCTAAGGCTGCTGCCGCTGGTACAGGGGGCGGCTAAGGATTGGTTGTTGGAGCGGACCAAGTCGGTTTAGTTGCGCTTGTTCAGGCTGGATCAGGAGGGTGTAGAGAGAGGGCCTTGAGTTCCTGACTGCCGCTGCCGGCTAAGAGCGGGCATGCGGCTACATTATTTTGAGTAATATTTTTGGAATTTTCCCTATGGAAATTAAGGTCAATTTTCTCGACAAGCTGCGTCTTGAAGCCAAGTTCGATGACTTCACGGTAATAGCCGACCAGCCTATCCGCTATAAAGGCGATGGCTCGGCGCCCGGCCCGTTCGATTACTTTCTGGCTTCATCGGCCTTATGTGCGGCTTACTTTGTGAAGTTGTACTGCAACACTCGCAACATTCCTACCGAGAACATTCGCCTGTCGCAGAATAATATTGTCGATCCGGAAAACCGTTACCAGCAGATTTTCAAGATTCAGCTTGAGTTGCCGTCGGATATTTCGGATGCAGACCGCCGAGGTATTTTGCGTTCCATCGAGCGTTGTACGGTGAAAAAAGTGGTGCAGGCTGGGCCCGAGTTTGTGATTGAAGAGGTGGAAAATTTAGATGCCGATGCACAGGCCCTGCTGACACTGAATCCGGCTTCTGACGTAAGCACCTTGATTGTGGGCAAGGATCTGCCGCTGGAGCAAACCATCGCCAATATGTCGGGCGTTTTGGCGGGCTTGGGCATCAAGATTGAAATCGCTTCGTGGCGCAATATTATTCCTAATGTGTGGTCGCTGCATACTCGCGACGCGCACTCGCCTATGTGTTTTACCAATGGCAAGGGAGCGACCAAAGAAGGCGCGTTGGCCTCGGCTTTGGGCGAATATATCGAGCGGCTTAGCAACAACCATTTCTACGCCGGATCGTTTTGGGGCGAAGACATTGCCAACGCGGCGTTTGTACATTATCCCGACGAGCGCTGGTTCAAACCTGGCCCCAAAGACGCGCTGCCGGCTGAAATTCTGGATGAGTACTGTCTGCAAATTTACAACCCCGACGGCGAGTTGCGTGCTTCACACCTGATCGACACCAACTCGGGCAATGTACAGCGCGGTATCTGTTCGCTGCCGTATGTGCGGCAGTCAGACAGCAAGGTGGTGTATTTCCCGTCCAACCTGATCGAAAATCTCTACGTCAGCAATGGCATGAGCGCCGGAAACACACTGGTCGAAGCACAAGTGCAATGCCTGTCCGAAATTTTTGAACGTGCGGTAAAACGCGAAATTTTGGAAGGTGAGATTGCACTGCCTGATGTGCCGCAGGAAGTGCTGGCGAAATACCCTGGCATTCTGGCCGGCATTCAGGGCTTGGAAGAGCAGGGCTTCCCCGTGTTGGTGAAGGATGCATCGCTGGGTGGAAGCTATCCGGTGATGTGCGTCACCTTGATGAACCCGCGCACTGGCGGTGTGTTTGCCTCGTTCGGCGCGCACCCAAGCCTGGAAGTGGCGCTGGAACGTAGTCTGACGGAATTGTTGCAGGGCCGCAGTTTTGAAGGCTTGAACGATTTACCTCAGCCTACCTTTGTCAGTAACGCCGTAAATGATCCAAACAACTTCGTTGAACACTTCATTGATTCCAGCGGCATAGTGTCGTGGCGTTTTTTCAGTGCCAAAGCAGATTACGATTTTGTTGAGTGGGATTTTTCTGGCAAGGGTGAAAACTCCAATGCTCAGGAAGTTGCGACCTTGCT
Source organism: Pusillimonas sp. (assembly GCA_036570485.1). GTDB lineage: Bacteria > Pseudomonadota > Gammaproteobacteria > Burkholderiales > Burkholderiaceae_B. The sequence continues at coordinate 8,547 of DATCYE010000040.1, forward strand.
CGGCATTCTCCAAGACATGGGCAAACAGGTGTACATGGCGGTGTATGACCAGCTAGGCGCTGTTGCTTGCCGGATTTTGGTACCCGGCTATTCGGAAGTTTATCCGGTAGACGATTTGGTCTGGGACAACACGAACAAGGCGCTGTTGTTCCGTGCTGATATTTTGAACGTGCATCGCTTGGGCGATGTCAGCCTGGAAGCGCTGCTTGAGCGGCTGGATAACAATGATCTTGATGAATACTCCGACATCGCCACGTTGATCGGCATCGAATTTGACGAAAATACTGATTGGGGACAACTGACGGTTCTTGAGTTGAAGCTACTTATTAATCTGGCCTTGCAGCGACTAGAGGCGGCGCACGAACTTGTGGGTAGCTTCTTGCAGTACAACGACAACACGGTCGAGCGCGGATTGTTCTATCAAGCCTTGAACGTGGTGCTGGAAGCGTTGCTCGATGACGACCTGGAACTAGACGATTACGTGGTCAACTTTCGCCGAATGTATGGCAATCCGCGAATGGACGCGGTGCTGGGCTCAGTGGATGGCAGCGTGCGTTTCTTTGGCTTAACGCCGACCAGTATGAAACTAGAGGGGCTCGACAGGCACCACCGCCTGATCGATAGCTATAAAAAATTGCATACGGCGCGAGCCAATGCGGCGGCGTCATCCAGTTAGGGGTAAGAGTCCAGCATGTTACGCATCGACAGTCTGAGCAAACGCTACGGCGACCACCTTGTATTCCAGGGACTGGCTCATAGCTTCCCGCCCGGGTGTGTGGCGCTGTGCGAAGAAGACAGCACCGGTAAATCCAGTTTGCTGGACATCATCGCGGGCGTTATGGCACCGGATGCGGGAGACGTTTGGATCGACGGGCATTCGTTGCTGCACGCGCCGCTGCAAGCCAAGGCTCGCCTGGCCTATGTGCCCGACAATTGTCTGGCGTTTCCCACGCAGACGGGGCGTGAATTGCTGGAGCAGGTCGCCTTGGAAAAGAACACAACACTCGACCAGGCAGTGCTTGATCTGGCATATCGATTGGGGCTGGAGCCGCATCTGGACAAGCGCTTCGAGCAGATGTCGACGGGCACGCGCCGCAAGGTCTTCCTGACGGCTGCTGCCTTGGGTGATCCGGCTGTCGTTGTCGCGGACGGCCCCAGCAACGGGCTGGACGCGCAAGCTCGCGCCGTGCTGGCCGAGCAGTTCGCGATCTGGTCCCGGGATCGCGTTGTGCTGTTTGCCAGTCACGATGCCGAACTGGTGCAGGCCTGCGGAGCAAGGGCAATCAACATTGCGTCGGATCTGTCTGGTTCTGGCGCCCATTAAGACAACACCAACGCTTCAAATAAGCGGCATTGTGCATTCATGAATGCATTTTCACTGGAGGTTTTTTATGCCATCAGCCATTGTCTTGCATCAAGCGGGCCCCCCTGAAAACCTTAAATTCGAACCTGTCACCGTTCAAGCCCCTTTGCCAGGACAGATCAGGCTAAGGCAGACCGCTATAGGTGTGAATTTCCACGATACTTACGTCCGTTCGGGGCTGTATCAAACGCTAGCTCTACCCGGCATCCCGGGCATCGAAGGGGTCGGGATCGTTACCGAACTGGGCGAGGGCGTGCGCCATTTAAGTGTCGGCGATCGCGTCGCCTACATTCACCTGGGCTATGGCGCTTACTCCGAAGAGCGAACATTACCGGCCCAGGCAGCCATTCGTTTGCCCGACGGCTTGGATGATCGCATTGTTGCGGCCACGCTGCTCAAAGGTTTGACTGCGCAAGTCCTGACGCATGAGGTCTACGCTATCAAGCCGCTGGATTGGGTGCTTGTCCATGCTGCCACGGGTGGTGTCGGTTCTTTGCTGACGCAATGGGCCAGCCATTTGGGCGCGCGGGTTATTGGCACAGTGGGTTCGGATCCTAAAATCGAACTGGCGCGTCAGTACGGATGCGACCATGTGATTCAGTACAGGCGCGAAGACTTTGTCGATCGGGTTAAAGAGATCACCGATAACGAGGGTGTTCAGGTAGCGTACGACGCGGTTGGCAAAGACACCTTTTTCGGTTCACTGGCATGTCTTGCCCCATGTGGGCATTTAGCCAATTATGGGCAGGCATCGGGTCCCGTGCCGCCTTTTGAAGTGTCGACTCTATTTCCTAAATCAAATTCCTTGTCGCGCCCGAGTGTATTCCAGCATCTAAGGTCGGCCGAGAAGCTGCGCGACTCAGCTGCCCAGCTTTTCCAGGCGTTGGACAATGGGGTTTTGAAGATGGCGGATATCAAGGCGTTCGGGCTTGCCGAAGCGGCACAAGCCCACCGTGAAATAGAGTCAAGAGCGCGACAAGGGTCTGTAATACTCATCATTTAAATGATGCCACCGTGACGTTTTAAACTATCAATATGACAGACTTCCCTTTTGAAGCAGTCCTGTTCGACTGCGATGGTGTCCTCGTGGACTCCGAACCCATCACCAATCGCATACTGACCCAGATGCTCAATGAATTGGGTTGGCCCGTTACCCTTGAAGAATGCATGCGCATCTTCACCGGCAAAGCCGTCAGGGACGAGTCTTCCTTGATCGAGGCGCGCACCGGCTTTCGCATCGACGACAACTGGACCAAGCAGTTCCGCCAGCGCCGCAACGAGGCGCTGGATCGCGACCTGGTCGAGATTCCCGGCGCCCCAGATGCCGTGCGAACCCTGTACGAGACATTAGACGGCCGCATCGCTGTGGCCTCGGGCGCGGATATCAAGAAGGTGAAACTGCAACTGGCCAAGGTGGGCCTGACCGATTGTTTTGGCGAGCGCGTCTTCAGCGGCCAGGACATGCCGCGCAGCAAGCCGTTTCCGGATGTGTATCTGGCTGCTGCGCAAGCCTTGGGTGTCGCGCCGACCCGCTGCGCCGTGGTGGAGGACACCGTTACGGGGGCCGCCGCCGGCGTTGCCGCCGGAGCAACCGTGTTCGGCTATAGCCCCGATACCGCCGGCCACAGCGGCGCGGATGCATTGCGAGCGGTGGGCGTGGCCCACGTCTTCAGCGACATGGCCGAGCTGCCGCAGTTGTTGGCCGAATGGCCTTCGACTGTTGTCTGAACGGCTTTAGGCAAGCACCTGTAATTTGTCCTTGCATAGTTTCCAAAGGGTATGGGCGGATAAGGCCTGTACCCTTGTTTAGGCCCTGGAGCCGGGCTTGGCCGGTCGGTGTCGATCAGCAACACCGACCAAACCAAAAAAGAATATTCCTGCTTGTCCGCCAACAAGCCGCCTCGTCCCGGCTATAATCCAAATTTCCTGCTCCTGTCCGGTAGCCCCGGGCATGTAAATTTACAATGACCAAATACGTATTTGTAACGGGAGGCGTCGTTTCCTCCCTGGGCAAGGGCATTGCCGCTGCTTCGCTTGCCGCCATCCTTGAATCCCGAGGGCTGCGCGTCACCCTCCTGAAGCTCGATCCCTATATCAACGTCGATCCAGGCACCATGAGCCCCTTCCAGCATGGGGAAGTCTTCGTGACCGAAGACGGGGCCGAGACGGATCTGGACCTTGGCCACTACGAGCGCTTCATTTCCACGCGCATGCGCAAGGTCAATAACTTCACGACCGGCCAGATCTACGAATCCGTGCTGCGCAAAGAGCGCCGCGGCGATTACCTGGGCAAGACGGTACAGGTCATCCCCCATATCACCAACGAAATCCAGGACTTCGTGGCGCGCGGCGCCAAGTCGGCATGGAACGGCGAAACCGATGTGGCTATCGTCGAGATCGGCGGCACGGTGGGCGATATCGAATCCCTGCCTTTCCTGGAAGCCGCCCGGCAAATGAGCTTGCGCCTGGGGCGCAACAATGCCGCTTTCGTACACCTGACCCTGGTGCCCTTCATTGCTTCGGCGGGCGAGCTCAAGACCAAGCCCACGCAGCACTCGGTCCAGAAGCTGCGCGAGATCGGTATTTATCCGAACGCCTTGCTGTGTCGCGCCGACCGCCCGATTCCAGACGAAGAGCGGGCCAAGATTTCTCTGTTCTCGAATGTGCCGCTGGACGCCGTCATTTCCGTCTGGGATGCCGATTCCATCTACAAGATTCCGGCCATGCTGCACAAGCAAGGTCTGGACAACCTGGTGTGCGACGCGCTGGCCTTGACTCCGCCGCCGGCCGACCTGACGGTGTGGGATCGCCTGGTGGACGCCATAGAGCATCCCCTGCATCAGGTGCGCATAGGCATGGTGGGCAAGTATGTCGATCTGACCGAATCGTACAAGTCGCTAAGCGAAGCGCTGGTTCACGCCGGCATACATACCAATTCCAAGGTATCGATCGAGTACCTGGACTCAGAGCAGATCGAGGCCGAGGGTACCGATTGCCTGAAGGGTCTGGATGCCATTTTGGTGCCGGGCGGCTTCGGCAAGCGCGGCACAGAGGGCAAAATTGCCGCTATCCGCTATGCGCGTGAAAACGGCGTGCCTTACCTGGGCATATGCCTGGGCATGCAACTGGCCGTGGTCGAGTTCGCTCGCGATGTGGCTGGCCTTGGCGGCGCCAACAGCACCGAGTTCGACCCTTCCGCGCCGCATCCGGTGGTTGCCTTGATTACCGAATGGCAAGACCGCGAAGGCAAGATCGAAAAACGCGACCAGACATCCGATCTGGGCGGCACGATGCGCAAGGGCGCGCAGCGCTGTCCCGTCAAGCCCGGCACGCGCGCCAGTCAAATTTACGGTAACGAAGTCAACGAGCGCCATCGCCATCGCTACGAAGTAAACAATGTTTACGTGTCGCGCCTGGAAGAGGCCGGCCTGGTCATCAGCGCACGCACGCCTACGGAAAACCTGCCTGAAATCATGGAGCTGCCCAGCCATCCGTGGTTTATGGGTGTGCAGTTCCACCCTGAATTCACGTCTACGCCGCGCGACGGGCATCCCCTGTTTTCCAGCTATATACGCGCCGCCATCGACTATCAGGAAGGGCGCAAGGAAGCCACAAGTAAGGAATAGCCATGAAACTATGCGGATTCGAAGCCGGCCTGACTCAGCCTTTTTTCCTGATCGCGGGAACCTGCGTGATCGAGTCGCGCCAGATGGCTTTCGATACGGCAGGTATCTTGAAGGAAATGACTGGCAAGCTGGGCATACCCTTCATCTACAAAAGCTCTTTCGACAAGGCCAACCGCAGCTCGGGTAAGTCGTATCGCGGTCCGGGCCAGGACGAAGGTTTGCAGATACTGGCCGACGTCCGCGACCAACTGAATGTGCCGGTGCTGACCGATGTGCATACCATCGAGCAGGTCGCCGACGTGGCGGCCGTGGTCGATGTCTTGCAAACACCGGCTTTCTTGTGCCGGCAAACCGACTTCATCCATGCCTGCGCCGCGACGCTAAAGCCCGTTAATATCAAGAAGGGCCAGTTTCTGGCTCCTCACGATATGGCGCAGGTGGTAGCCAAGGCGCGCGCGGCGGCCATCGAGGCTGGGGGCGATGGTCACAACATCATGGTCTGCGAGCGCGGCGCTTCTTTTGGCTACAACAATTTGGTGTCCGACATGCGCTCGCTGGCCATCATGCGTGAAACCAATTGTCCGGTTGTGTTCGATGCGACCCATTCGGTGCAGTTGCCGGGCGGGCAGGGCAGCAGCTCGGGCGGTCAGCGCGAATTCGTGCCCATTTTGGCGCGCGCCGCCGTTGCGGTGGGCGTTGCCGGCTTGTTCATGGAAACCCACCCCAATCCCGATCAGGCGCTGTCGGACGGCCCCAATGCCGTGCCGCTGCACCAGATGGAGGCCTTGCTGGAATCGTTGTTGGCCATCGACCGCGTGGTCAAGGCGGCGCCGGCAGCCTTATAGCGTTAGCCGGCGTTAGAGGCGGCCAGTGCCATGCCGGCGGTAAGCCGGCTAAGCCAGCTGGACGGCGACTCGAACTGCGTCATGATGGAGTAGTGATTGTCGCCTGGCAGTTCCCCATACAGGCAGTCATGGCCATGCTGCTTGCACAAATCCGCAAAATCACGGCTTTGCGCTACCCAGGCCTGCGGTTCGGCCGAGCCGGCCACGATGGCCAGACTGCAAGGGCGGCCGGGAGGATGGCGCATAGGACTCATCGCGTCGACCGCGTCCGGCTGCAAGCGTATTTCCTCGTTTACGGAAATGTGCAACACGGGCTCCAGCTCATAGATGCCGCTGATCAGCAGCGCCGCGTGTGGGCCGTCCAGATGCTGCCGGTCGGACAGTGCAGCTGCTATCAGATGCGCGCCGGCCGAGTGACCCGAGGCGGTCATGTTTATGGCTTGGCAGCCATATGCGCCGGCATTGTCCCGAATCCAGGAGAAGGCGCGCTTGACCTGTTCGACGATGTCGCTCACCTGGACTTCCGGACAGAGGTCGTAATTGATCACGATAGTTGAAATCCCGTGAGGCGCCAATGCATCGGCCACAAAGCTGTAGTCCGCTTTGTCGCGAGCGCGCCAATAGCCGCCATGCACGAAGATGTGTAGCGGCGCGCTTGGGTTGGCGACGGGGAAGATGTCCATTGTTGATAATTGAGACTGCCCGTAAGACACATCCAGGTGGCAGGCCTTGCGCTCGGACCATCTCTTACGCGTGGCTTGGCTCAGCGTCAGGGCCCTTGAGTTGTAGCGTTCAACCTCCAATTCTGATATGGAGACTCGTGGATTGAATTGCTGTTCGAAGTCTGTCTGTGTCATGACACCGAGATTACACTAAACATTAATATTTTGTGATTGATTTGGTTAAATGCTTGAAGTTGGCGCCGCTGGTAAATATCGGCCGCTACATGAAGAGCAACTGTGTCTTGTATAGTGAACTGTTTATTGTTTAAACCCATACAAGAGTTTGCCTATGACAGCCTATGTGATCGCCAACGTCTTTGTGACCAATCCTGAAAAATACGAAGAATATCGCCGCTTCTCCACACTGGCGATGCGCGCTCACGATGTGAAGGTATTGGTACGGGGCGGCAAGACGGAAAACCTGGAAGGTCGCGATCCGGGCCGCACGGTGATGCTGGAGTTTCCCAGCATGGCGGCGGCGCGCGTTTTCTATAATTCTGCTCAGTATCGCCGCGCTCGCAATGCCCGCGAACGCGCCGCCGTCATGAATATGTATATTGTGGAAGGGGCTTAAGCCTCTTCCATTGGGCCCGTGGGCGACAGACGCGGCCTCCAGCGCGGCGTCGCCGCCGTCATGGGCGGTGCCTCTTGATTCTTCAGCCTTTCTTGCTTCGCTTTACAGGCCTTGGTAAAATCGTTGACTTATCAATTATTGACTTGTCCAAGGTAAAGTCCATGGCAGCAACTCCCGCTCCGCAGGCAACCGAAACCGGGCGCATACTGTCTGTGCGTCAATCTTTTCTGGCCATGCTGGGGCTGTGCTTTGTCACCATGATGGTTGCCGTCGACCAGACCGTGGTGGGCACGGCGCTACCCACCATCGTGGCCGAGCTCAACGGTTTCGAACTCTACGCCTGGGTCGCCACCGCTTATTTGCTGACCTCGGTCATTACCATTCCCATATTCGGCCGACTGGGCGACTATTACGGTCGCAAGCCCTTTGTCGTGGCATCCATTGTCGTATTCTTGCTGGCATCGGTGCTATGCGGCCTGGCCGACACTATGCTGCAGCTTGCCTTGGCCCGGGCGTTGCAGGGCATAGGCGGGGGCATGCTGATAGGCACAGCCTTCGCTTGCATACCCGACCTGTTTCCGGATTCGCACGTACGTCTGCGCTGGCAGGTGCTGCTTAGCGCCGCGTTTGGAATCGCCAATGCCTTCGGCCCGTCGCTGGGCGGTTTCCTGACCCAATATGCCGGCTGGCGCTCCGTGTTCTTCGTGAACCTGCCCATAGGACTAATCAGCCTGTATTTCGTCTGGCGCTTCCTGCCACATATCCGTCAGGAGCAATCGAAGGATATCCGCCTGGATTGGCAGGGTGCCGTGCTTATCGCCCTGGGCCTTGGCAGCCTGCAACTGTTCGTGGAATTGCTGCCCACACAAGGCGCCAGCCTGGCCATGATGTTGCTGGCAGTTTCTTCCCTGTTTATATTCGCCGCCTTGCTGTATTGGGAAAAACGCTGCCCGCAACCTTTGCTGCCATTGGAGATGTTCCGCAATAAAAGCCTGGCCACCTTGTTCTGCCTTTCCTTGTTCGTCGGCTTCATCATGTTTGCCTTGCTGTTTTATATACCGCTGCTTTTGCAAGGCGGATTCGGCATGACGCCGCAGCAAGTCGGGCTGTTGATAACGCCTTTGGTAGTGTGCATTACGCTGGGCAGCGTCACCAACGCCCGCATCATTGTCCGGCTCTCTAAGCCCAACCACATGCTTTATGCCGGTTTCACTCTGCTGATTCTGGCTTGCGTGGGTATCGTCCTGATGCAGCAATCGACGCCAAAACCGCTGGTCGTTATTTATATGATACTGGCGGGCCTGGGGCTGGGCTTCGTCATGCCCAATCTGACCGTGTTTGCGCAGGAGACGGCAGGGCGCTCGCTACTGGGAATATCCACCGCCATGCTGCAGTCAGTGCGCATGATAGGCGGCATGCTGGGTACGACCATCGTCGGCACCCTGGTCACCAAATATTACGCCAGCGGCGTGCGGGACGCGGTGCCGCAAGGCCAGGGCACATCCTGGCTGCGCATGCTGGAGGATCCGCAGGTGTTGGTCAATCATTCCATACAAAGCGATTTCATGGCGCATTTGCAAGGGCAGAACCTGTTGGGTGAGTCTTTCATCGAGCTGGCGCGGGTGGCCTTGGTTTCGGCGGTTCATTATGGTCTGGCAACCGCCTTGCTGGTTGCCGTGATCGGGCTGGCATGGGTCTATCGTCTGCCCTTGATCCGCTTGTCACGCACGGCGGGCGCGTCCCGGCCGGCCCAGCAGGAGGATGCCTCGCATGGCTGATATCCCGCAATTGCAAGCCATACAGCAGTTGGGCCGGACCTACCGTGCGTTTATGTCGGCCTTCGAGGCCGATATCGGACACTCCATGCCCCGATGGCGCATTCTCCTGGCCTTATACCGTTCTGGCGAATGCTCGCAGAAGCAACTTGCGCAAGAACTGCCCATGGACCCGGCATCGCTGACTCGCCAGATCAAGGCAATAGAACGCATGGGCTGGATCGAGCGTCACGCCGATCCAGCCGATAACCGGGTCACCAATGTTGCACTGACGGCAAACGGCCGCGATATCGTGCAAAGCAAGTTGCCGCAGCGCGCGGCTTTCATTGAAAATGCATTCGGTGATTTGTCCTTGCACCAATTGGCAGAACTGAGCGCCATGCTGCACACTCTGGAAGAGCGCTTGCAAAAAGGGCTGCCGGTTTCGGGCGGATCATAAGATTTCCCATCATTTAAACTTAATGTAAACCGCCAGTGCGCAGCAGCGGGGTACAATCGGGCGTTCGCGTTTGTTCCAGACGGACCCCGCTCTCGCAAGCGCCATGACCAGCCCTTTAAGCGTAACCTTATATTCAAGCAGGACAGTCAAATTATGAGTGCAATTGTAGATATCATCGGTCGCGAAATTCTTGACTCGCGCGGCAATCCCACTGTTGAGTGCGATGTTTTGCTGGAATCAGGCGCAATGGGTCGCGCAGCTGTGCCATCGGGCGCATCCACGGGCTCGCGCGAAGCTATCGAGCTGCGTGATGGCGATGAAAAACGCTATCTGGGCAAAGGTGTGTTGCGCGCCGTCGAGAACCTGAACACTGAAATCTCCGAAGCGCTTATGGGACTGGATGCCCAAGAGCAAACCTTTGTCGACCGTACTCTTATCGACCTTGACGGTACCGAATCGAAAAGCCGCCTGGGCGCCAATGCCATGCTGGCCGCCAGCATGGCGGTAGCACGTGCCGCAGCCGATGATTCCGGCTTGTCGCTCTACCGTTATTTCGGTGGTAGCGGCCCCATGCAGATGCCTGTGCCAATGATGAACGTCATCAATGGCGGCGCGCATGCCAACAACACCCTCGATATGCAGGAATTCATGATCCTGCCTATCGGCGCAAGCAGCTTCCGCGAGTCGCTGCGCATGGGCGCCGAAATCTTCCACGCCCTGAAAAAGTTGCTGAACAAGCAGGGCATGTCGACCGCTGTGGGCGACGAGGGCGGTTTCGCGCCCAATGTGGCCAACCACGAGGCCGCCATCCAATTGATTCTACAAGCCATCGCCGAGGCGGGTTACGAGGCCGGTTCGCAGATTGCGCTTGGCCTGGACTGCGCCAGCTCCGAGTTCTATCGCGATGGCAAATACCACCTGGCAGGCGAAGGCGGTGTTGCATTGACCTCGCAGGATTTCTCCAACCTGCTTGCCACCTGGTGCGATAAATACCCCATTATTTCCATCGAAGACGGCATGGCCGAAAACGACTGGGAAGGCTGGAAGCTGCTGTCCGACCAGTTGGGCAAACGCGTGCAACTGGTGGGCGACGATCTGTTCGTTACCAACACCAAGATCCTGAAGCAGGGTATAGATCAGGGCATTGCTAACTCCATCCTGATCAAAATCAATCAGATCGGCACGCTTACCGAAACCTTCGCCGCCATCGAAATGGCCAAGCGCGCAGGTTACACCGCCGTTATTTCTCACCGTTCGGGCGAAACCGAAGACTCGACCATCGCCGATATTGCCGTGGCAACGAATGCCATGCAGATCAAGACCGGGTCGCTGTCGCGCTCCGATCGCATGGCCAAATACAATCAGTTGCTTCGCATCGAAGAAGAACTGGCTGAAGTGGCCTCCTACCCTGGCCGCGACGCGTTCTATAACTTACGCTAATCGGCAGCCCGGCTCAAGCCGGGCTGTTTTTCGCCCGATACATGCGACTTCTTTTTATTATCCTGTTATTGCTCACCGCCATTACCCAATATCCTTTATGGTGGGGTAAGGGCGGCTGGCTGCGCGTTCAAGAGCTGCAAAGAAAAGTAGCTAGCCAGCAGGAAACCAACGATGCCTTGCTGGCGCGCAACAATGCGCTGCAAGCCGAAGTCCAGGATTTGAAATCGGGTAAAGCCGCCATAGAAGAGCGCGCCCGCGCAGAGCTGGGCATGATCAAGCAGGGTGAGATCTACGTGCAAATACTGGCCCCCAACGAGCCCGAGCCCAAAGTAAAAACGCCGGCCATACCGGAAAGAAAAGGCAATTAGCTGGGCATGCAACACAGGGTGATTCCGCAGGCCGGGTCGTCTGGCACGACGGCCAACGGATCGGTACCGGGCGGCGTGCTGCCGTCAGTGGGTTGATCCATTGATGGGTTCGGTTCTGCACCACCTGAATCGGGAGCCGGCGCCAGTGGATTGGGTGTAGTCATGCCGCCGGAACTGGTGGGGTTTTCGGGGGCTGAGCCGGCGCACAGTGCGCCTGTGCAGCCGGGCAGCTCATATGATAAATCTTGCGGCCGTATGATTTTCCCGTTTTCTTGCAAGGGCCAATTAACCGGATGCGATTGCATGCCCAAGGCTATTTCACGGACTAGCGGCAGATAGCCGCGCGCCAGCGCATGCTGGCGATAGGATCCATTTTCGCGTCCAAGCAGGCGTAAAAGTGCTTTAAGGCCAGGCAGTGCCGGCTCGTGCAGGTAGCTAAGACGCAGCACCAGCGTGTTTGCCTGAAAAATCGAAACCCCAGATGCCGGCCCCAAGCCATGGGCCCAGCCTTGTTTGCGTCGTGCCTGATCCTGTTCGTGCTGGTAGTTGCTGTTGATGGTTGCCAGGGCACCATGGTTTTCGATGGCGGACGAGGGGTCGGCAAAATCGTCGAAAGCCGCGGGCGTGGGGGATAAGACTTCGATTTGCCAGGGTACTGTGTCGGTTCGTAGGCTGCGGCTGTGCAGTGCGTTTTGCAGCTTTTGC
>DATCYE010000041.1:0-5096 GCA_036570485.1 Pusillimonas sp.
CAGCATGAGCTCGATTTCGTCTGCAATCAGGGCTGCTTCGTCAACGGTGGGCCAGGGCGAGTCAAGCAAATCGCCATGCGCCTGATCGTACCCCAAATCCTGCCACAGTCGCCACGTGATGTGCGGCACGACCGGATACAGTACGCGTAGCAAAATAGACGTGGTCTCGGCCAGTGCGCGTTGCGCGACGGCCGTATTGGGCAGCGTGGCCGATTCCAGTGCGTTGAGCATTTTCATGCAGGTCGACACCACGGTGTTGTACTGAATGCGTTGATAGTCGTAGTCGGCGAGTTTGAGCAGAGCATGGATTTCGCGGCGCAAGGTCTTGGAGGCCTCGTCGATGCCTGTCCAGTCGGCAGTGCCGGTATTGCCGTTGCGGATTTCGGCCTGCCTGGCGTGGCAGAACGACCAGAGCCGGCGCAGGTAGCGGTTGGCGCCTTCGACACCCGAATCGGACCATTCCAGCGTTTGTTCCGGAGGACTGGCGAACATCACGAAAAGGCGTGCGGTGTCGGCGCCCATGGTGTCGATCAGTGATTGCGGATCGACACCGTTGTTCTTGGACTTGGACATCGTGCCTATGCCGCCGTACTGTACGGGCGAGCCATCGGAAATACGCTTGGCGCCCGTTATGCTGCCTTTGGCGTCGTAGGTGTTTTCTACTTCTTCGGGCCAAAAGTACTCGACACCGCCATTTTCAGTCTTGCGCGAATAGATGTGATTGAGCACCATGCCCTGGCACAGCAGCTTGGTAAAGGGCTCGTCGAACTTAAGCAGGCCCAGGTCGCGCATGACGCGTGTCCAGAAGCGTGCGTACAACAGGTGCAGAACTGCGTGTTCGATGCCGCCGATGTATTGATCCATCGGCATCCAGTAGTCGTTACGCTCGTCGACCATGGCGTTATCGTTGCCGGGCGAGGTATAGCGCATGAAATACCACGACGAGTCGACAAAGGTGTCCATGGTGTCGGTTTCGCGCCGTGCCGCCGTGCCGCACTTGGGGCAGTGGCAGGACAGGAAGCCTTCGTGCTTGGTCAGCGGGTTGCCGCTACCATCGGGAATCAGATCGTCGGGCAGCACCACCGGCAAGTCTTTTTCGGGCACGGGTACGGGACCGCAGTCGGGGCAATGAATGATAGGTATGGGGGTGCCCCAGTAGCGCTGGCGTGAAACGCCCCAGTCGCGCAGACGCCAGGTCGTTTGTTTTTCGCCCAGGCCTTTTTGGACCAGATCGGCGGCAACTGCGTCCACGGCTTCGCGATGGCTCAGGCCGTCGTACTTGCCGGAATGGGTGCAGCAGCCTTGCTGTTTGTCGCCGTACCAGTCTTGCCACTGGTCGGTGGAATAGGTTTTGCCTTGGACAGCGACCACATCCTGGATGGGCAAAGAGTATTTCTTGGCGAAGATGAAATCGCGTTCATCGTGGGCCGGTACGCCCATGACGGCACCATCACCGTAGCTCATGAGCACATAATTGCCCACCCATACCTGCACGGGCTCGCCGGTAAGGGGGTGGGTGACTGACAGGCCGGTGGGCATGCCTTCTTTTTCGCGCGTAGCCAGTTCGGCTTCGGTGGTGCCGCCTTGCTTGCAGGCTTCGATGAAGGCGGCCAGTTCGGGGTTTTTTCCTGCCGCATGCGTGGCAAGCGGATGCTCGGGCGCCACGGCGCAGAAGGTCACGCCCATGATGGTGTCGGCGCGAGTCGTAAAGACATACATGCGGCCGTCTTGTATAAGCTGGCCCGCATCGTTCTTGATGTCATGCGTGAAGGCGAAGCGCACACCTTCGCTTTTGCCTATCCAGTTTTCCTGCATCAGGCGCACGCGTTCGGGCCAGCCCGGCAAGCCGTTCTTCACCTGGTCGACGAGCTCTTCGGCGTAGTCGGTGATGCGCAGGTAATACCCTGGGATTTCACGTTTTTCGACCAGCGCGCCAGAGCGCCAGCCACGACCGTCTATGACCTGTTCGTTGGCCAGCACGGTCTGGTCGACCGGGTCCCAGTTCACGACCTGGGTCTTGCGGTAGGCAATGCCTTTTTCCAGCATCTTCAGGAACAGCCACTGATTCCATTTGTAATACTTGGGGTCGCAAGCGCACATTTCGCGCGACCAGTCGATGGCCAGCCCCATCGCCTGCATCTGCTTTTTCATGTAAGCGATGTTGTCGTAAGTCCATTTGGCCGGCGGCACCTGCGATTTGATAGCAGCGTTTTCGGCCGGCATGCCGAAGGCATCCCAACCCATGGGCATCAGTACGTTATAACCGCGCATGCGCAACTGGCGCGTCATCATGTCGTTGATGGTGTAGTTGCGCACATGCCCCATGTGCAGCTTGCCGCTGGGGTAGGGCAGCATCGAACATGCATAGAACTTGGGCTTGGGCGAGCCGTCGGCGGCCTTGGCGTTTTCGGTGACACGATAGACGTCGCGTGCCTTCCAGTTTTGGTGAGAGGATTTTTCGACGTCGTTGGGGCTGTAGCGTTCCTGCATGGGATCCGGGAAATGAAGTAAGTGGTTGGGCAAGCCATGCATTATAAGATGCAATGAAGGAGGAATGCCCCCACGCTGCGCCTTTGGCTTGCTGCCCCCCGAGGGGGCGCTTTTTGCCTTCGGGCGGCCCGGCGGCAAAAAGATGCCCCCACGCTGCGCCTTTGGCTTGCTGCCCCCCGAGGGGGTGCTTTTTGCCTTGGGGCGGCCCGGCGGCAAAAAGATGCCCCCACGCTGCGCTTTCGGCTTGCTGCCCGAAGGGGGTTTATTGCATTACGGCGGCCCGATAGCAAAAAACCCTGCCGTGGCAGGGTTTGCAAGGAAGCTGGAAGCTGCGTCGGCTGTGAGAACCGGCCGGGGTGAGCCGGTGCGGACAGCGCGCAAGCGCCGCAGTCAAGCTCTTTATTTGAGCTTGGTTTCCTTGTAGTCAACGTGCTTGCGAGCAACGGGATCAAATTTCTTGATCAGCATTTTCTCGGGCATGTTGCGCTTGTTCTTGGTGGTCGTGTAGAAATGACCGGTGCCGGCTGTGGATTCGAGCTTGATTTTCTCGCGGATACCTTTTGCCATGTTGAGCTCCTGAAGGTTAGATCGCTAGCGTCTTGAATCGGCTTGATTAAGCCAGTTCGCCGCGGGCACGCAGATCGGCCAAAACGGAATCGATACCGTTCTTGTCGATGGTGCGCAGCGCATTGGTCGAAACACGCAGGCGAACCCAGCGGTTCTCGCTTTCAACCCAGAAACGGCGCGATTGCAAGTTAGGTAAAAAGCGACGCTTGGTTTTATTGTTTGCGTGCGAAACATTGTTGCCCACCATTGGGCCTTTGCCGGTAACTTGGCATACGCGTGCCATGGTAATACCCCTTAAAATTTGCCTGATACGATTAATCTGTTTTGCTCTTTGCCCAAACCTTGGGGTTCTACCCCTTGCGGTATGTGCTGGCAACCAGGCTGTTGTATCTGTAAAGCCTAGTATTCTAATACGAAATCGGCTGTTTTATCAAGCTGCCTTTAGTGCAATGCGTCCAAATAGCCACGAAAGGCAGGCGCACAGGGCCAACAGGCCGGTTAATGGCAGCGCCGTGGTCGACTGCCAGGCACTGATGGCCAGGCCTGCGCTTGCTCCGCACAACATTTGCAGCGTGCCCATAAGCGCCGAAGCCACGCCCAGGCGGTTGCCCTGTTCGCGCAACGCCAGCGCAGCGGCATTTGGGTTGACGAAACCTTGGCTGGCCATGAAGCCGACCAGGCAAAGCATTAGCAGTGGCAGGGTAATGACGCCGATCAAAGTCAGAATCAGCGCCAGCAGTGTTGTGGCTACCAGAATTTTTTGAGCAACTCGCAGCAGTGCTTCTGGCGTGTGACGGTTAAGCAGCCGGGCGCTGATTTGCGAAGCGATAATCAGCGATGCGGCATTAATGCCGAACAACAGGCCGAAATACTTGGGCTCCACTTGAAATAGCTCGATAAACACGCGGGGCGAGCCGGAAATATAGGCGAACATGCCGGCCGAGCCAAACCCACCCGCCAGCGTATAGCATATGAAGCGTCGGTGGCGCAGCATGGCCAGGTAGTTTTTGGCAATGATGGCCATGCCCAGCGGAATGACTTTTTCGGGATTCAGCGTTTCGCGCATGGTCAAGACCACAGCCACGAGCAGCATGGTCCCGCAGGCCGCCATAATGGCGAAGATGCCGCGCCAACTGCCGAAGATCAGCACTTGTCCGCCCAGAATAGGCGCCAGAATGGGTGTTACGCCCATGACCAGTATGAGCAGTGAAAGCGCCTTGGAGGCGTCGCGCGTATCGAAGTTATCGCGTATTACAGCGCGCGGTATGACAATGCCGGCGGCGCCGCCGAAAGCCTGGGCTACACGCCAAAAGATCAGGTGTTCGATGTCGTTGGTAAGGCTGCAGGCTATCGATGCGGAAATGAAAACGACCAAGCCCAGGATCAATGGCTTTTTGCGGCCGTAGCGGTCGGCGAAAGGACCGTAGAAAATCTGCGCGAGCGCCAGTCCGAACAAATAGCTGGCCAGCGTGCGCTCTACATGCCCCTGCGTGGTGTCCAAGCCCTGAACGATGGCGGGGAAGGCCGGCAAGTACATGTCGATAGCCAGCGGCCCCAAGGCGGTGAGCAGGCCCATCAGGATCAGCCAGCGCGGTATGACGGTCAGGGAGCTTTGTACAGGAGGCATTTAAAGGGTGCGTTGCGGTTTGGGCGCAGCGTTGGGATGGGGCGGATACGCATCCGCGTACTATCGGCAGCCATCTTAGCATGCTTGGACAAGAGCCTTTGACCCAGAGCTGTGCCATGGTCAATTCCCTTACAGGGGAATATGTGGCACTATTTTCACCACGCTAAATTTCATCTAAGGAGTCGGCCTTGAGTTCGGTCTTGTCTGCTGTTGAAGCTAAGTTGGCATTCTTGCCTTTACCCGTCCAGCTCATTATGCCGGATGGTCAGAAAGTGGGTTCACCCGATGCGGAAATCCGCCTTACCGTCAAAGATCGCTCCACATTGGCGCATCTGGCGACGGGGCAGGTGGGGGGGCTGGGTGAGGATTACGTCGAAGGCAAGTTCGACATCGACGGATCAATGCGCGATCT
>DATCYE010000042.1:0-3884 GCA_036570485.1 Pusillimonas sp.
TCGTGCCGGCATGCGTCCCAACACGACCTTGTCGCCCGGAATGGCCCTGCGCGATGGCCATCCTTATATGGCTTTCGGCACTCCTGGCGGCGACCAGCAAGATCAATGGACGCTTGCTTTTTTTATTCGCCACGCCGCAATGGGCATGAATCTGCAAGAGGCGATCGATGCGCCATCCTGGCACGTGGAGCATTACCCATCTTCATTTTGGCCGCGAACTTTAAAAACCAACCGTCTTGTCATAGAGTCGCGTTTTCCGCCAGACACCCTCGCCAAGCTGAGCGAGGCGGGGCACGACGTTGTCACTGGCGGTCCATGGTCAGAAGGGCGTATCAGTGCCTGCACTCGTGAACCCGATGGACGCGGCGGGTTGTTGTTGCGGGCTGCTGCCAACCCGCGCGGTATGCAGGGCTATGCGGTGGGGCGTTGACAGGTACTGTGCATCGATATGGTTGTATTGCTTGAAATTATTAGACCAACCTTTCAGGAGACAAAAAAATGCTGATTTATCTACGTAAAATAGTCGGCGCCAGCAGCCTGGCGCTATTGTCGACATTCTCCACGGTCGCGGTAGCGGCCTGGCCCGACAAGCCCGTTACGCTGATCGTCCCGTGGGCGGCTGGAGGCTCCACCGATATTCTCGCGCGGGTCCTGTCCGAGCGTTTGGGCAAGAGCCTGGGGCAACCCTTTGTGGTCGAGAATCGCGCCGGCGCGTCGGGTAACGTGGGTTCCAATCTGGTCGCCAAGGCCAAGCCCGACGGCTATACCCTGCTGGTGGGTTCCATGAGCACCCATACGATGAATCAGGCGCTTTACTCGAAGATGCCCTTCGATGGCGTCAAGGATTTCACCCCTATCGCCAAGCTGGCTCTGGTCACCAATACCATGGTGATCAATCCATCCATACCGGCCAATAATGTTGCGGAATTTATTGCTTATGCAAAGGCGCGGCCCGGCCAGATAGCGTATGCCTCGGCGGGCCCGGGTTCAACCAATCATCTGAGCGCCGCCATGTTTGAAAAGGCCACCGGCATTGAGATGCTGCACGTGCCTTATCGGGGCGGGGCGCCCGCGGTGCTGGATACCGTTGGCAATCAGACGCAGCTTCTTTTCACCGCCGGCACTCAATCCCTGCCTTTCGTCAAAGACAACAAGCTCAAGCTTTTAGCGGTGACTGAAGACAAGCGCGCCCCGACTTTGCCTGATGTTCCCACGGTCGCCGAGACGGTACCGGGATTTGATCTGGCGGTATGGTACGGCGCTTTCGGCCCGGCCGGATTGCCCGCCGATATCGTGAAGCGCTTGAATGCAGAGATCAACAAGGCGCTGAAAGATCCCGAGGTCGTCAAGAAAATGGAAGGCATGGCCGTACAGGTCCTGGATAGTTCTCCTGAGCAATTCGCAGTGGAACTGGCCCGCGATGCCGATAAATACGAAAAGCTCGTACGCGAGTTGGGCATACGCATCGAATAAGGCTGGAAGATGGCAGAAAGCATGATGAAAGCCCTTGGCGCGCCGTTAAGCGGAATCCCGGAGGTCGCAAGGGCTTGCGCCTCCAAAGACCCGCAAGCGTTGTTTTCGGCCGTTGACGAGTGCGCGCGCACGGTCTTGCAGCAAGCGCTGTGTACCGTGAATCGTTATGAGCCGGAAGTCGAACGGCTCACCAGGCTATACAGCTCCAACCCTTCGTCGTACCCGGTCGGTGGCAGCAAGAATAAGTCTGGCACCGCCTGGGGCAGGCATGTGCTGCATGGGCGTCAGTTGTTCATCGGCCAGGGCGAAGATGCCATCCGGCAATCTTTTGATGATCACACTATCATCCACGAGCTGGGCTTAAGATCGGTCATCAATGTACCCATAGTCGCGCAGGATACCTGCCTGGGAACGCTTAATTTTTTGATGCGAACCGCGACTGTCGATGCGCCCATGATTCAATGGGCGCAATTGGCGGGCTTGCTGGCAACCCCCGGCTTTTTGAGGCTCGATCCAGGGCACTGATGTACCGTCGCCGCGTCGGTGGTTCCCCGTTGGCGCTTGTTAGTCAGGCGCCGCTTTTACCTTCGGGCCAGTAGTACTCGTCGCCGTAAATGCGGCCGCCGAAGATGGCAGTGCCGATACGCACTTCGGTGGAGCCTTCCTCGATGGCGACTTCGAAATCGCCGCTCATGCCCATGGAAAGCCGGGTCAGATCGATGCCGTCGATGGCTTCGTCCTGCATGCGATCGCGCAGTTGGCGCAGGCTGCGGAAACAGGCGCGTACGGCATCCTGGTCAGGTGCATTGATGGCCAGGGTCATCAGGCCGCGCACGCGCAGCGTGGGTGTCTCGCGAGCCAGGCGGCGCAGAAAGTCGGGCAACTGTTCAGGCGGCAGGCCGTATTTACTGGGCTCGGTGGATGTCTTGACCTGTACCAGGGCATCGATAGAGCGGCCTTCCTGCTGTAGCCGCTTGTCTAGCGCTACAGCCAGTTCCATACGGTCTAGCGATTGGACTTCGGACGCCATGCGGGCAACGTCTTTGGCCTTGTTGGTTTGCAGGTGTCCTATCATGACCCAGTCTATGCCGCAGTCGGCCAGTGGTTCATATTTACTGCGAATCTCTTGTGCCTTGTTTTCGCCGAAGCGCCGCACGCCAGCCGCCACCGCTTCCCGGATGGCGGTTTCGCCGAAGGTTTTGCTGACGGGAAGCAGGGCAACAGAGCCTGCCGTCCGGCCCGCGCGCAAGGCGGCGTCGTCGATGCGACGCCGGATCTGCGCCAGGCGCGCTGCAATAGTATTGTCTTCAGTCACAGCGAATCCCGCAGGCTGGCGGTTATTTCGTAGGAACGCAAACGCGCCGCATGGTCGAACATGTTGGAGGTGATCATCAGTTCGTCGGCGCCGGTCTTGTCTATGAAGGCCTTTAGCTGACGCGCAACGGTGTCGGGCGCGCCTATGGCCGAGCACGACAGCACATGAGCAAGCAGGTCTTGCGCCGCAGGGCCCAGTTGTTCGATGTAGTTGCGCACGGGCGCAGGCAGCCGCGATGGCCGGCCGCTACGCAGATTAACGAAGGATTGCTGCCACGAGGTCGCCAGGAAATGCGCTTCGTCGTCGTTGTCGGCGGCGAATACATTGAACCCCAGCATGACATAGGGCTTGTCCAGGTAAGCGGACGGTTGGAAGGTATCGCGGTATACCTGAATGGCTTGCATCAACTGCTGCGGCGCAAAGTGCGAGGCGAAGGCATAGGGCAGGCCCAGCGCGGCAGCCAGTTGGGCGCCGAACAGGCTGGAGCCCAGTATCCACACGGGAACATTCAATCCGCGTCCTGGAACCGCCTGAACTGCTTGACGAGGCTCGTCCGACATGTAGTCCATAAGCTCGAGCACATCGCGGGGGAATTCGTCGGCATCGGATGCCAGGTTGCGCCGCAGGGCGCGTGCCGTTACCTGGTCGGAACCGGGCGCGCGGCCCAGGCCCAGGTCGATTCGGCCGGGGTACAGCGATTCGAGCGTGCCGAACTGCTCGGCAATGACCAGGGGCGAGTGATTGGGCAGCATGATGCCGCCGGCACCAACGCGTATGGTGGATGTTCCGGCTGCAACGTGGGAAATAAGAATCGATGTCGCGGCGCTGGCGATGCCGGGCATGCCGTGATGTTCGGCCATCCAATAGCGCTTGTAGCCCCAGCGCTCGCCGTGCTGGGCGATGTCTAGCGTGTTGCGAAACGATTCAGCGGCGGTGCCGCCTTCGGCGATGGGCGATAGGTCGAGTATGGAAAAGGGAGTCATCTACCGAATATGGGTATGGTTAGCGAAAAGTTCAAGGGTCGGCCATAGGGCAGGGGGCGCTACGACACGACAAAATCAATGACAGCAGTGCGATCCAGTGTATTCGAAACAGG
>DATCYE010000043.1:0-4904 GCA_036570485.1 Pusillimonas sp.
CTACGTTTTACCCAATTTCCAGAACCCCACCGGCCTGACGCTTAACCTTGAGCGCCGCAAGGCCCTGGTAGAGCGCTGCGCGGCGCTGCAAGTGCCCATTATCGAAGACGATCCGTATGGCGAGCTGCGCTACGCCGGCACGGCGCAGCCGGGCCTGCTGGGGCTGGGCCGCGCGGCGGGTGCCACCGTTATCCGCCTGGGTACGTTCTCCAAGGTGCTGGCTCCCGGCCTGCGTCTTGGCTATATCGTGGCGCCCAAGCCCATTATTGCCAAGCTGGTCCAGATCAAGCAGGCTACCGACCTGCACACTGCCTCGCTAACGCAAATGGCTGTTTATGAGACCGTGAAAGACGGCTTCCTGACCAACCATTTGCCCATGGTGCGCGATCTGTACAAAGAGCAGTGCGGCTATATGCTCGATGCCATGGACCAGCATTTTCCGACCACAGCCAGCTGGACCCGACCCGAAGGCGGCATGTTCATCTGGGTGACGCTGCCGGCGCATATCGACGGCACCCAGTTGCTGGCCCGCGCCATCCAGAATAATGTCGCGTTTGTTCCGGGTGCGCCGTTCTTCGCGGGTGCCGAGCCGCAGACCAATACCCTGCGTCTTAGCTTTGTTACCGTTTCCGAGGAAAAAATCCGCGAAGGCATCGCCATACTGGGTAAGCTGATCAAGGAAAGCTGATTACCTTGCAATGATGCCGCAACCCCATTTCGATTCAAATCAAGACACCGGTAGCCGTCCTTCCGTACCCGACCTTTCGGACATGCGTCCCGATGATTGGGTGGAACGGTGGCTGCCGCGTTCCTGGGGGCCGTATGCCCGGCTGTGCAGGCTGGATCGGCCCGTGGGCACCTGGCTGACCTTGCTGCCTTGCCTGGCCGCCCTGGTTCAGGCTGCCGACGGCTGGCCGACGCTGCTGCGTCTTTTCATCTTTTCGCTAGGCGCCCTGCTGATGCGCGGCATAGGGTGTTGCTTCAACGATATTTTCGATCGCGACATCGACAAGCAGGTCGAGCGCACACGTTTTCGCCCGCTGACCAGCGGCCAGCTCAGCCTGAAGAACGCCTTATGGTTTGTGCTGGCCCAACTGCTGGTATGCGCCCTGTTGCTGTTGGCCCTGAACGAATACAGTCGCTGGCTGGCCGTGGCGCTGCTGCCCATCGTTATCGTCTATCCCCTTTGCAAGCGCTTCACCTACTGGCCGCAGGTTGTGCTGGGCATAGGGTTCAATTGGGGCATGCTGATGGCATGGTCCGATACGCAGAATGCCGTGCCGCTGGCCGCTATCGCCATGTGGCTGGGCGCTGTCCTGTGGCAGGTCGGCTACGACTCTATTTACGCCTATGTGGACGTGCGCGACGATGTAAAGCTGGGCCTGCATTCTACTGCCTTGCGTTTCGCCGACAAGGGCAAGATCTGGATCAGCGGTTTTTACATCGCCACCGTTGCGCTATGGCTGTATGGCGGGGCGGCCATGGGTATGGCTTGGCCTTATTACGTGGTCATGGCCGCCATTGCGGCGCATTTCTTCTGGCAGATGCGAGTCTTTAGCCTGGATCGGCCTGATCGCAACTTCATGCTGTTCCGCGCCAATATGGCGGTGGGCGTGCTGCTGCTGGCGGCGGCGTTGGCGGGCACTGTTTTGCCGGTGTAAAAACGCGGATTGCGCAGATGCTGGCCGGTGATGCGTGCCGGCCCAGTATCGCAAGTACTAGAATGGCTGTATCAAAGCAATACAACTCTGCATAAAACAGCTGGCAGGAGACAAAAAAATGGCGGATCAAGTACCGCAGCAAACTCAATTGGAGTTTGACTACATCATCGTGGGCGCCGGTTCGGCCGGTTGCCTGCTGGCCAACCGGCTTTCCGCCGACCCCAATCGCACAGTGCTTTTGCTTGAAGCGGGTGGGCGCGACGACTGGCGCTGGATACACATTCCGGTGGGCTACCTGTATTGCATCGGTAATCCGCGCACCGACTGGTGCTACAGCACGCAGGCCGATCCGGGCATAAACAACCGCAGCCTGGGTTATCCGCGCGGCCGCGTCCTGGGGGGCAGTTCGGCCATCAACGGCATGATTTATATGCGCGGTCAGGCGGCCGACTACGACGCCTGGGCGGCGCAAGGCAATCCCGGCTGGAGCTGGGACGACGTATTGCCGGTTTTCAAGCATGTCGAAGAGCATCATGCTGGACCAAGCGAATTTCACGGCGCGGCGGGAAGCTGGCGCGTCGAGCGCCAGCGCCTGTCGTGGAAGATACTGGATGCCTTCCGCGAGGCGGCTGGGCAGACCGGCATTCCCGCCATCGACGACTTCAATCGGGGCGACAACGAGGGTTGCGCCTATTTTGAAGTCAACCAGCGGCGCGGCGTGCGCTGGACCTCCGCCAAGGCCTTCCTGCATCCCATCGCTCATCGCAGCAACCTGACGGTGTTGACCGGCGCGCAAGCCGAGCGTGTCGCTTTCGCTGACAAGCGGGCCCAGGGCGTGCATTTCCTGCATGACGGCCAACAGAAGTTTGCCCGGGCCAAATCGGAAGTCATTCTGTCTTCCGGTTCCATTGGATCTGCGCAACTGTTGCAGGTGTCGGGCGTCGGCCCGGGCGACTTGCTGCAATCGCTGGGTATTCCTGTCGTGCACGACCTGCCGGGGGTGGGTGGTAATTTGCAGGATCACTTGCAGCTACGCATGATCTACAAAGTAGAAGGTGCAAAAACCCTTAACACCATGGCGGGATCTTTGTGGGGCAAGGCTTTGATGGGGCTGCAGTATGCAGCCCAAAAGCGCGGGCCCCTAACCATGGCGCCGTCGCAGTTGGGCGCGTTTGCGCGCTCCGGCCCCGAGCAGGCGCGTGCCAACCTGGAATATCACGTACAGCCTTTGTCGCTGGAAAAATTTGGCGATGCCCTGCATGCCTTTCCAGCGATTACGGCTTCGGTGTGCAATCTGCGCCCTACCAGTCGCGGTCATGTCAGAATCGTTTCGCCCAAGGCCGCCGACGCGCCGGCCATTTTGTGCAATTATTTGCAAACGGACCAAGACCGTCGCGTGGCCGCCGATAGCATGCGCCTGACACGCAAAATCATGGCGCAGCCTGCATTGGCGTCCTACAAGCCCGAAGAGTACAAGCCCGGTTCCCAAGTGGAATCGCAGGTCGAACTGGAAAGGGCCGCCGGTGAAATCGGCACCACCATCTTCCATCCGGTGGGCACCTGCAAAATGGGTGTGGACTCCATGGCGGTCGTCGATCCCCAGCTAAGGGTGCATGGTGTCCAGGGGCTGCGCGTCATCGATGCGTCCATTATGCCGAACATCACTTCGGGCAATACCAATTCACCCACCATCATGATCGCCGAACAAGGTGCTCGCTTCATTCTGGGCGCACGCGCGGCATGACGGCTTCCCTCCAATGTGTCTGGCCAGGCTCGGCCCGGCCGCCGCAATCCCGCGCAGGCCGTGAGGTCGTGCGACAATTCCTGCCAGTTTTCTATAAGGGTTAAGGCATGGCTAGTTTTTTGGAATACCTTGCAACCGCTTTGTTCGCGATTGCCATTGTTCATACCTTTTCGGTTCCCGTGTTTGCGCGTCTGGCCAATCGCGGCGGCCCGCATGCAGGACTGTGGCATCTGCTGTCCGTAGTCGAGGCCGTATTCGGGGTCTGTGCCTGCGTATTATTGGTTTGCATGGCGCTTGTGGCCGGCGTGGGCGACGCGGTCGCCTATATCGACACGCGCAACTTCACCGAGCCGGCGTTTGTTTTCGTGATTATGGTGGTCGCGGCCAGCCGCCCCATTATCGAACTGGTGAATATGGCGGTGCGTGTCTTGGCCCGCGCTCTGCCCCTGCGCAATGAACTGGCCATGTTCTTTGTGATCATGTCCTTCGTGCCGCTGGCGGGTTCCCTTATTACCGAACCCGCGGCTATGACGCTGGCCGCCCTGTTGCTGCGCGACGGCTACTACCGCCGGCCAGGTCAGGACGGGTTCAAGTACATGACCTTGGGCGTGCTTTTCGTAAACGTGTCGATAGGGGGCGTGCTGACTGCCTATGCTGCTCCGCCCGTGCTGATGGTAGCCAGTACCTTCAACTGGGATACGGCTTATATGGCCACGCATTTCGGATGGCGCGCCGCCTTGGCCGTATGCATCAATGCAGGCGTGCTGACCTTTATCTGTCGCAAACATCTTCTTGACGGCTCGTTGGGCAAGGGAGAAGACGATCCGGCATCCCGGCGCCCTCCCGTGCCCTGGATCGTCATTGCCATCCATACCTTGTTCCTGGTGGGCGTTGTGTTGTCGGCGCACCATCCCATCGTCTTTCTGGCCTTCATGATGCTATTCATAGGTTACGCCCATGCCTATCAGCACCATCAGAATCCGCTGCTGATCCGTGAAGGGCTGATGGTGGGCTTCTTTTTGGCTGGCCTGGTGGTATTGGGCGGGCTGCAAAAATGGTGGTTGCAGGACTTGCTGGCCGGCCTGTCGCCTATTGTTTTGTATTGGGGCGCCACGGCGCTGACCGCCGTCACCGACAATGCCGCCCTGACCTACTTGGGGTCGCTGGTCGAGGGCACAAGCGAGCAGTGGCGCTATATGTTGGTTGCCGGCGCTGTAACCGGGGGCGGCCTGACCGTCATAGCGAATGCGCCGAATCCGGCCGGGTTCTCCATACTAAAGGGCTGTTTTCCCGATGGTGCGATTTCACCCTTGAAATTGCTGGTTTCGGCCGCCATACCTACCCTGGTGGCCGCCTTCATGTTCATGCTGCCTAAATCCTTCTAGGTTGACTGGTTCGCAGTACTGGGCTCGTACCCGGTGCTAAGCGCCAAAAACGGCTAAAATTAGCCGTTTTTGGCGCTTAGCCGCGTTTTTTCCCGTTTCTGCACGGCAGACGGT
>DATCYE010000044.1:0-6988 GCA_036570485.1 Pusillimonas sp.
GAACAAGAAGTTCAACACATCTCCATCCTTCACTACGTACTCTTTCCCTTCGGCCCGCATCTTGCCGGCTTCCTTGGCGCCCTGCTCGCCCTTGCAGGCGATGAAGTCTTCATACGCAATCGTCTGGGCACGGATGAAGCCGCGTTCAAAGTCGGTGTGGATCACGCCCGCTGCGTTGGGCGCGGTGTCGCCGATATGGATAGTCCAGGCGCGTACTTCCTTTACGCCGGCGGTGAAATAGGTTTGTAGGCCCAACAGGCTGTAGGCGGCGCGAATGACCCGATTCAGGCCGGGCTCGTCCATGCCGATGTCGGCCAGGAATACGTTTTTATCTTCATCGTCCAATTCGGCGATTTCGGCCTCGACGGCGGCGCATACGGCCACAACGGGAGCATGCTCCGCCTCGGCGTACTTTTGCACGGCGGCCAGGTGCGGATTATTTTCGAAACCGTCTTCTTTCACATTGGCCACATACATGCAACGCTTGGCGGTAATAAAGCAGAACTGCTTGATCAGAGCCTGATCGTCATCATCGAGGCCTAGCGAGCGTATGGGCCGCGCTTCGTTCAGCACGGGTATGATTTTTTCCAGCAAGGCCACCATCTTGATGGCTTCCTTGTCGCCGGCACGCGCTGTTTTCTGGTTGCGCTGCAAGGCTTTCTCGGCCGACGCCAGGTCGGCCAGAGCCAGCTCGGTATTGATGACTTCGATATCGGAAATGGGATCAATGCGGCCGGCAACGTGGATGACGTTTTCGTCTTCGAAGCAACGCACCACATGCACGATGGCGTCGGTTTCCCGGATGTTGGCCAGGAACTGGTTGCCCAGGCCTTCACCCTTGGAAGCCCCCGCCACCAGGCCGGCGATGTCCACGAACTCGACCACGGCAGGCAAAATGCGTTCGGGCTTGACGATTTCCGCCAACGCCGCCAGGCGTGCATCGGGCACTTCAACCACGCCCACGTTCGGCTCTATGGTGCAGAACGGATAGTTCTCGGCGGCAATGCCTGCCTTGGTCAACGCATTGAAAAGGGTTGATTTTCCGACGTTGGGTAATCCAACAATGCCACATTGCAAAGCCATGAGAGTCCTGAAATATAAAGATAAAAACTAGAAGAAGCCGCTATTGTAGTAGTTTGAGCGGCCTACACCGCCAACTCGGGCGCGTAACTGAGTATCAGCCACACCACCAGCAAAGGGCCGCCATTGAAGATGCCATGCAACAGCATGGAAGCGCCTATGCCGCGCTTGACGCGCAACCAGCCCAGCACAAGGCCGGTCAGCCATTGCGGCAGCACCAGCAGCGGCAAGAGCCACAGCGGCGTGTGGTGCAGATTGAAGTTGTACAGATGCACGGCGGCGAACAGCAGGGATGCCAGGTGGAATATCCACGGGAAGCAGCGTCGATACGCCAGGCGATAACGCCAGGGCAGCGGCTTGCGGGTATACGGCAAGGCTGCAATATAAGGAAGCCAGCACACGACCAGTATGCCGGCCAGCAGCAGAATACCGGGCCAGCGCGGACCCATGAGCATTGCCGCCACGGCGGCCGGCAGCAACCACCAGGCCAGGCCTATGCGGCGCAGGCTGTAGCGAAAAACCAGCTCTTCGATCACCGGCGCCCACAGCAGGGCTTGCAACCAGGGCAGATTGTTCAGATCCAGCCGGTGCGTGGCGCCGCCCGCCCCCGCCGCCGCCACCGCAATCGGCCCTAGAAACACCAGGTTGACGGCCCACAGAAAGATCGCCCATTTCAACAGACGGCCGACGGACAGGCCCGGAAACCAGTCTTCCCACCAACCGCTGACGGCATGACGGCCCGGCAGCCTGGGGCCGAAGCGAGGCTTGAATATGAAATGAAAAAAATCGAGTAGCTCGTCCCGAAAGCGCGGGCCCGAGGGCCGATGCCGGGCAGCCACGGCCTGGTCAGCCACGATTCGCCTCATGCAATTGGTTGGTGGCCTGCGCAAACTCGCCGCGCAGCAAGGCGGGAGTAATCGCGCGGCAGCGGTCTATGACCTCTTCTATTTCTTTCAGCTCTTCGCGGCGTGGCGCATTCAGCACGAAAGCGGCCACCTGTTGCGCCAGGCCCAGCGTACGCGGGTGCCCGATGCCCAACCTAAGGCGCCAGTATTCCGGGCTGGAAAACGCGGCCTGTATGTCGCGCAGGCCGTTATGGCCGGCATGGCCCCCGCCCTTCTTCAGTTTGACGCTGCCTGGAAGCAAATCAAGCTCGTCGTGCAGCACCAGCACCTGCTCGGGAACCAGCTTGTAAAAGCGCATCAGTGCGCCGGCTGCCTGCCCCGAACGGTTCATATAGGTGGACGGCTTGGCGATGATGACCGCATCGCCGTCAAAGCGCGCCTTGGCCACCCAGGCGGAGAATGCTTTTTCGAGTGTGAAACCGGCCTTCAGATCGTCGGCCAGATGGTCGGCCAGCCAGAATCCGGCATTGTGGCGCGTTGTTTCGTATTCCGGACCGGGATTGCCCAGGCCGATGATCAAGCGTATGGGGGGTTGGTTCATATACCCAGAGTCTACACAAGAAAAACCCCTGCCGGCTGACTTAGCGCGACAGGGGTTGGACTGGGCGAACCGCGATTAAGGAACTATCGGGTGCTCGCCCAAATAAAGCTTACTCTGCCGAAGCAGCGTCGCCTTCGGCAGCAGCGGCACTGTCAGTGTCGGTTGCGCCACGCTGGGCCAATGCGGCAGCCAGCACCAGGTCGCCTTCAGCGCCATGCACCGTATGGGCAACGCCCTTGGGCAAGGTGATTTCGGACAGGTACACGTTGGCGCCACCGATCAGCTGAGCCAGGTCCACTTCAATGAACTTGGGCAGGTTGGCGGGCAGGCAGGTTACTTCCAGTTCGGTCAGGACATGGCTGATGATCTGGCCACTGATCTTGACGGCGGGGGATACATCGCCATTGATGAAGTGCAGAGGCACTTTCGTCGTAAGGGCTTGCGATGCATCGACGCGCTGGAAGTCGACGTGCAGGACTTGCTGCTTGTATGGGTGCCATTGCACGGCGCGCAACAGGACTTGATCGCCCTTTTTGCCGTCCAGATCCATATCGAGAATGGATGCGTGGAACTCTTCTTTGCGCAGGGCATGGTAGATTTCGTTGTGGTCGAGCTCGATGCTCAGCGGATCGGCTGTGCCGCCGTAAACAATGGCAGGAACACGTCCGGCGTGGCGCAGGCGGCGGCTCGCACTCGTACCCTTATCGCTACGCGAAGTGGCGGTGAATTTCATGGAAAACTCCAAATTGCTTTGGGCCCGCACGACCTTTGACGGTAACGCTGGCCCTGTTGGTAAACGCGGCGCGAATATGCGCCGCGAACGACTGCTGCCCGCCGCGACCAGCGGGCAACGGTATGCTTAATCGACGAACAGGGAACTGACCGATTCGGCGTTGGAAATGCGTAATATGGTTTCACCCAGCAGCGACGCACAGGAAAGCTGGCGTATTTTCTTGCATTCACGCGCGGCTTCAGACAGCGGAATCGTATCGGTCACGACCAGTTCGTCGAGTTCAGATTCAGCAATGCGCTGTACCGCGCCGCCGGACAACACCGGATGCGTGCAATACGCATAAACAGTCCCGGCACCACGCTCTTTCAGGGCTTGCGCCGCCTTGCATAGCGTACCGGCGGTATCGACCATGTCGTCCATGATGATGCAGGTGCGGCCATCGACCTCGCCGATGATATTCATGACTTCGGACACATTGGCCCGCGGACGGCGCTTGTCGATAATGGCCAAGTCGGCTTCCAGTTGCTTGGCCAGCGCACGGGCGCGAACCACGCCGCCAATGTCGGGCGACACCACGACCAGGTCCTGATAGTTACGGCGCCAGATGTCGCCCAACAATATCGGACCGGCATAGATGTTATCGACTGGAATATCGAAAAAACCCTGTATCTGGTCGGCATGCAGGTCCATGGTCATGACGCGGTCAACGCCCACCACTTGCAGCATATTGGCAACCACCTTGGCCGAAATCGAAACCCGTGCGGAACGCGGGCGGCGGTCTTGACGCGCATAGCCGAAATAAGGGATGGCGGCGGTAATTTTGCCTGCCGAGGCACGGCGCAAGGCATCGACCATGACCATGATTTCCATCAGGCTGTCGTTGGTCGGCGCGCACGTGGGCTGCAGCACGAAAACATCTTTGCCACGCACATTTTCATTGATTTCCACCATGACTTCGCCATCTGAAAAACGACCGACGGTCATTTTTCCGAGCGACATGTCAAGGTGATTTGCAACATCGACCGCTAAACGAGTGTTAGCCGTGCCGGTAAAAATCATGAATCTGTCGTGTGCCATGGCGAAGGGTAGATTGCGTAGCGTTAAACAAAAAAGCTGCTGACCAGCACCGCCGTTTGGGGCCGACTCAACAGCTTTACGTTAACTGCAAGCCTATTTGGCTTAAAAAAGTGGCTGGGGAAGAAGGATTCGAACCTTCGCATGCTGGAATCAAAATCCAGTGCCTTAACCAGCTTGGCGATTCCCCAATTCAACTGCTTATCCAGTTTAGTAACGGATGATCCATCAGGCCGGAACATGCCCATGCATTCTGGATTACCGCTGTACTGCCGCTTTCGCGACAGGATATTTTACCGATAATTTGCTTTTCGCACACGACCGCTTGTTCCAACATTGCAAACTCAATGAAAAAACAAGAGCCCGAACCGCTCATTCTTGCGTTGTAACCTTGCTCTGTAAGCCACTTCGATGCAGCCCCAACACACGGATACTTCGCAAAAACGACTGGCTCAAGATCATTGCGCCCAAATAAGTTGTTCCCTAAGAAACCCTTACAACCCTTATTCTTGCCGCTGACACTACTGCCATCAGCCGGCGCATTGATTGTTTGCCAATCAGCAAAGACCGATATTCTGACTGAAGGAGAATCCCTTGTCAAATCGGGCGCTGAAAATATCCCAGCGGTAGGCACGCTCTGCGGCGGCCGCACAACAAGGTATGCGCGTTCCGGCAGCGTCAGGGGATCCAAAATTTCACCTATCCCGCGTGCAAAAGCCGGCCTGCCATAGACGAACACCGGCACATCGGCGCCCAGCGGCAAAGCCAGTTTCATCAGCTCTTGCCGGCTCAAGCCGGTTTGCCATAAACGATTCAAGGCAATCAGCGTGGTGGCGGCATCGCTGGAGCCCCCGCCCAGCCCTGCGCCGGAAGGAATGATTTTCCGGTAACTGATCTGCGCGCCCTGACGCGTACCCGTAGCTTGCTGTAGCGCACTGGCCGCACGCAACACCAGATCGTCCTGGGGTGCCAGCCCTGCCATGCCCTCGCCCTCGCGTACGATTTGTCCGTCGCTGCGCACATCAAAGCTAAGCGTGTCGCACAAATCGATAAAGCGAAATGCCGTCTCCAACAGGTGATAGCCGTCGTCGCGACGGCCCGTCACATGCAGAAAGAGATTGATCTTGGCCGGTGCCGGCACGTCGTATAAAGCCACTACCGCCCCGGTCAGTCGTCGATCACCAGCCGCACGCTGATCGTGCGATCGGGGTCGTTGCGATTCATTCTCAGCAATGCCGGACCTTGCGCGTCATAGCGCGAAAGCTGCACGCGCCAGCCGCCCTGGCTAAACGAATCTATTTGGCCTTGATCGTTTTTTTGAAGACCCGACACGCCTGCATCATCGACCCGGCCCTGCAACCAATCACGCAGTCCCGCCACCGGCATGGGACTGCCCAATACCTGTTCGACCAGCGCGTCGGGATGCGCCGCCTGTTCGCGCTCGCCGTTGCTGCGCGTCAGTGTGGCCAAGCCAGGCAACACGCTGACCCGCGCCAATGTATTACCCAAAGGGTTGGTCAGATCCAGCGTCAGCGCATTACCGGTATCGTGCCAGGCAAAACCGCCTTGCACCGCCTCATGCTTGCCGCCGAAGTAATTGACAGTTACGGCGAAACGCCCCGCGCGCTCGAACGCGGCTTCGGAAGCATTGCCGCCGATTTTCTGGGGTGCCGCACAGGCCGTCAACAAAAAGGCCGCAACCACCGCGCAGTACCACGTTCTGCCATGCCGCAACAGCATTTGCATCATTTCAGATTTACTCCCAGACGCTGCAAAGTCTTGGCCAGGGTTTCGTTTTCAGGATCTTGTTTTTTGCCTTCGCGCCAAATGCGTCTTGCTTCGTCGGCACGCTTTCCGGCCCAGAGGACCTCGCCCAGATGCGCCGCCACATCGGCAGTGGGCAACTGCCGGTAAGAGCGCTCCAGATACTCGATGGCCGCTTCATTGTCGCCCGTGCGAAACAAATACCAGCCGACGCTATCCAGTATGTATGGGTTATCCGGATCGAGATCGAGCGCGCGTTCGAGCAGGTCTTGTGCTTCGTCCAGATTGCGATTCTGGTCGGCATAGGTATAGCCCAGCGAGTTGTACGCATTGGCGTTATTCGGATCCAGCTCGATGACCCGTTTCATCAGCGCCTCGAACTCGTCCATTTTTCCCTGCCGCTCGTAGAGCATGGCAAGGTCGTACTTGACTTCAGCGCTGTTGGGAATGTTTTTGTCGGCATCGACCAGCACCTGAACCGCGTCATCTGTACGGCCGGCCTCTCGGTAGATGGAAGCCAGCGTCAGCGCCACCACGGATTGCTCGTGATTGCCTTGCGGCTTCAAGGCGGCTATTGTTGCGCGCGCCTGGTCCATCCGCCCCTGTCGTGCTTGAAGGACCGCCTTATGAACCTGCGCTTGAAAGCGCAGCGACGGATCGTCGATCAAGTCCAGCTCGGCAATGGCATCGTCGTTACGACCTTGCTGTTCGGCAATCTGCACGAGCAGCAGGCGCGCATCCGAGGCATCGGCCGCCGCGTTGGTGGCCTTATCGTTGATGGACTGCCTACGCTGGGTCTGCACATTGATGTATTCACGCAGCAGCGCCTGTGCCTGCGAATAGCGCTCGGCCCGCGCGTTGATCTGGGCCTCGTTATACAGCAGGTCGAAA
>DATCYE010000045.1:0-2576 GCA_036570485.1 Pusillimonas sp.
CGCGGCACGGCCGTGGACGACGAGAAGCGCGAATTGGGTGCCTTCGGGCTGGGTCTGGATTGGCGCGGCGAGCGTGTGCGGCTGTCGGCTGATTTGGGATGGCAGGATCATAGGCTGAGCGATGCTCAGCCCAGCATCAATATCGACTCTAGCCTGCCGATACCGTCGGCGCCCGACGCCAGCACCAATATGGGACCAGGTTATACATACTCGAACGAGCGCGACCTGTTCGGCACCATCCGGGGCGAGTTCGACATCACCGACAAAGTCATGGCATGGGCGGCGCTGGGCGGGCGCAGCAGCGACGAGTCTTCTTTTACGACCACACCAGAAGTCATAAACCAAGCGGGTGATATGACGATGACCGGCATGACCGTTGCGCGCAAGGATAGTATTAAAACCGGTGAAATCGGTTTACGGGCCAAATTCAATACCGGCAGTATCGGCCACACCGTTAATGTATCCGCCAATCACTACCGGTCGGATAGCCGCAATGCCTATGTATCTTTTGCAGAAACTGGGCACTCCAACTTGTACAACCCTGTGCGTGTGGCACGTCCGCAAACCCCGAAGTATGTTGGCGGAGATATGCACAGTCCTTTGTTGACTGAGCGCATCCAAACTACCAGTGTTGCCGTCGCCGATACGATGTCTTTTCTGGATGACAGAGTCCTGTTTACTGCGGGCTTGCGCCATCAAAAAATTTCTAACCGCACGTACAACTACGATACGGGTGAGTCTAATGGTCCAGCCAACAGCGCCAGTCGTATAACGCCGGTGGCGGGCCTGGTCGTCAAGGCGACCGATCAGATTTCACTGTATGCCAACTATATTGAAGGTCTGTCTCAGGTAAGCGCCGCGCCTGTGACAACGGGTTTTCCTGCGCAGCCCGTCGTAAATGCGGGCACTACCTTCGATCCGGTCCAGACCAAACAGAAGGAAGTGGGCATCAAATACGACGGCGGGAAGATAGGCGGCAGCCTGGCCTTGTTCACTTCCGATCAGCCTTCGGCTTATGTCGATCCGGACTCGCTGGTGTATGGCGTTTATGGCAAGCAGCGCAACCGTGGCGCCGAGCTGAATGTATATGGCGAGCCTGTTCGCGGTATCCGGGTATTGGGCGGCGTAACCTTGCTGGATGCCAAGCAGGTCAGCACGGTGGGCGGCGCCACCGATGGCAATCGCGCCATAGGCGTGCCCAGGACCATGGCTAATCTTGGACTGGAGTGGGACGTTCCGGGAACCGGCGGCCTGACACTGACGGGCCAGGCGGTATATACATCGTCTCAGTATGCCGATGCCGCCAACAAGCAGGAACTGCCTGCCTGGACGCGCTTCGACCTGGGTGCACGCTATCTGACTGAGCTGGACGGGCACTTGCTGACTTTGCGCGCTAATGTCATCAATGTGGCGAACAAGAACTACTGGGCATCCGCAGGCGGTTATCCTGGTGCTGGCTATCTGGTATTGGGTGCTCCGCGCACTGTCATGCTCTCGGCTTCGCTGCAATACTGATCGGCGTTTTCATGCGGTTATTTGCAACACTGATCCACCGCTGGGCCGGGCTGTTCATTGCTTTATTCCTGATCGTCTCAGGCCTTACCGGCGCGGTGGTTTCATGGGATCACGAGCTGGACGAATGGCTGAACAGCGATTTATATAAGGTGGAAAGCCAGGGCGAATTTCGCTCGCCCATAGCGTTGGCCCATGTCATCGAGGCCGACGATCCGCGTGCACAGGTGGTTTATGTGCCGCTGCATTTCGAAGAGGGGCATGCCGCCACCTATCTGGTTCAGCCGCGTATCGACCCGGCCACGGGCCGGCCGTTTGTGCTGGATTACACCCAGGTTTTCATCGATCCGGTAACGGCCGCCATCGTGGGCAGGCGCGATGCTGGCGAGGTGTCGCTGTCCAGGCGTGCCCTCATGCCTTTTCTGCGCGACGTGCATGAAAGCCTGCATGTTCCCGCATTCTGGGGTTCGGACCGCTGGGGTTACCAATTCATGGGCATTATTGCGCTGGTCTGGTTGCTGGACAGCTTTGTCGCCCTGTACCTGACTTTGCCGCTGCGGCGCAGGCAGGCGGCGGCCATGAACAGCAGCGCTCCGGCCAGTGATGGCCCGGCGCCATTCAAGGGGCGCAATTGGTGGCGGCGCTGGATGCCCTCCTGGCGGGTGCGTTGGGGGGCGGGCGGCTATAAGCTGAACTTCGATCTGCATCGCGCGGCCGGCCTGTGGGTTTGGGGCGTTATTCTTATCATTGCGTTCACGTCCTTTTCGCTGAACCTGTATCGCGAAGTGTTTTTTCCGGCCATGTCGCTGGTGTCGCAGGTAACGCCCGGGCCCTTCGAGACGCGGCCCATGTCGCCGCTTAATCAGCCTATAGCGCCCAAGGTGGACTTTACCCAGGTGCTGCAGCGGTCGTATGAACAGGCTAGCCAACAGGACTGGGAGCGGCCGCCTGGCGGGATCTTCTATGCGCGCAATCTGGGCTTTTATAGCGTGGCCTTTTTTCACCCTGGCGCCGACCATGGCAGCGGCGGCATGGCAATAGCGAATATGTATTTCGATGGGGCC
>DATCYE010000046.1:0-3280 GCA_036570485.1 Pusillimonas sp.
CTTCCCCTTCCGCGACGGTCTGGACGTGGTCGCCGAAGCCGGCGCCACCTGCGTGATCCAGCCCGGCGGCAGCATGCGCGACGACGAGGTCATCGCAGCGGCCGACGAACGCGGCATCGCCATGGTGCTGACCGGCGCCCGGCATTTTCGCCACTAGGCCTGTTAATGCGCATTCTGGGCATCGATCCGGGCTTACGCCGCACCGGCTTTGGCGTGATCGAGGCCCAGGGCTCTCACCTTGCCTACGTCGCCAGCGGCACCATTTTGGTGCCCGCCGACCAA
This sequence comes from Pusillimonas sp., assembly GCA_036570485.1. Classification (GTDB taxonomy): domain Bacteria; phylum Pseudomonadota; class Gammaproteobacteria; order Burkholderiales; family Burkholderiaceae_B. The sequence goes on from DATCYE010000046.1 coordinate 283, forward strand.
CCACTGGCGCAGCGCCTGAAAGTCATACTGGACAATATCCGCGAAGTCGTTCAGGCCACTCAACCCAATGTGTCAGCGCTGGAAAAGGTATTCGTCAATACCAACCCCGCGTCCACGCTGCTGCTGGGCCAGGCGCGCGGCGCGGCCATGTGCGCGCTGGCCGACAGCATGCTTGATGTACACGAATACACAGCCTTGCAGATAAAAAAATCAGTGGTCGGCAACGGCCACGCGGCTAAAGAGCAGGTACAGAAAATGGTGCAGCACCTACTGAGTCTTAGCGGCCTGCCGGCTGCCGACTCGGCCGATGCCCTGGCCTGCGCTATTTGCCATGCCCACTTCCATCCGCTGACTCAGCGCCTGCAGGCCACCGGCCAGCTCAGCCGGAGCAGCGGCAGCCGCGTGCGCGGCGGGCGCCTGCTGGGCTAACAAAGGAAACACCCATGATCGGTCGCATTACCGGCATTCTTCTGGAAAAAACACCGCCCATCGTCTGCATCGACGTCGCAGGGGTAGGCTATGAAGTCGATGTGCCCATGAGCACCTTGTACAAGCTGCCCGAAAACGGCTCTAAAGTCAGCCTGTACACTCACCTGGCCGTGCGCGAGGACGCGCATACGCTTTATGGTTTTTCATCGACCAGCGAACGCAGCGCCTTTCGCGCCTTGATCAAGGTGACCGGCATAGGCGCGCGCACCGCGCTGGCGGTACTGTCGGGCATGACGGTCGAAGAACTGGCCAGCGCCATCACCCAGCAGGAAACCGGCCGCCTGACACGGGTGCCGGGCATAGGCAAAAAAACCGCAGAGCGATTGCTGCTGGAATTGCGCGGCAAGCTGGGCGCCGACCTGGCTCATGCCCCCGGCACGCCGTCCGCCGGGCGCGACGACATATTAAACGCCTTGTTGTCGCTGGGCTACTCCAGCAACGAAACACAAGCTGCCCTGAAAGGCTTGCCCGAAGGCGTCGAAGTGGCCGAAGGTATACGCCTGGCGTTGAAGTCACTGGCGCGTCCATAAAAGCCAGGGCTTGACCTTCCAACGGTAGCAAGGTTTATTGTGCAGTTTTCGCACACCGCACAAGAGAGATAGAAATGATCGAATTCGAAGTAAAAGACATGACCTGCGGGCATTGCGCCAGCACCATCACCGCAGCAGTCAAACAGGCCGCACCGGCGGCCACAGTCGCCATCGACCTGCCCAGCCATTCCGTCCGTATCGATGGGGCCACGGATGCAGCCGCCATTGAGCAACTGATCCGTGACGCCGGCTATACGCCGGCAAGACGCGCAAGCTAGCCCTGCGATTGCAAGTAGGTGGCATAGGCCGATAAATCGACATTGCCGCCGCTCAGCAAGACTCCCACGCGCTTGCCCTTGATGGACGCTAGTTCGTTGAACACGGCCGCAGCGCCCAGGCAACCCGTGGGTTCGACCACTATTTTCATGCGTTCGGCAAAGAATTGCATGGCACTTATCAGTTGCCGATCGCTGACGGCAAGAATATCGCGGACATGCTGCTTAATAATGGGAAAGGTCAGTTGACCCAACGCCAGAGTCAGCGCGCCGTCGGCGATGGATGTAGGTGGGTCTATGCGCACAATGCTGCCTGATCGCAAAGACTGCTGCCCATCGCTGCCTGCTTCGGGTTCAACCCCGTACACCTGGCAATCCGGACTGATGGCATGCGCGGCAAGCAATGAGCCGGACAGCAAGCCGCCGCCGCCCAGCGGAATAAACAAGGCATCCAGGCCGCCGGTGTCTTCCAGCAATTCTTTTACCGCAGTACCCTGCCCGGCAATCACATCTGGGTGATCGAAAGGCGGAATCAGGGTCAGGCCCTGTTGCTGGACCAATTCGCCGGCCACTTGTTCGCGATCCTGGGTCAGACGGTCGTAGCCGACCACGCGTGCACCATAGCCCAGCGTGGCCGCCTTCTTGGCGGCGGGCGCATCATTGGGCATGACGATGGTGGCGGATACGCCCAAAAGCTTCGAAGCCAATGCAATGGCCTGGGCATGATTACCCGACGAAAACGCCACCACCCCTGCCTTGCGCTGGGCCGCCGACAAATTGGCCACGGCGTTATAACCGCCGCGAAACTTGAAGGCTCCGATGCGCTGGAGGTTCTCGCACTTGAAGAACACTTGAGCACCGAGCCGCGCATTGATGGTCTGCGAAGTCAGCACGGGAGTCCGGTGGGCAGCCTCTTTCAGCGTTGCGCTGGCCTTGATGACATCGTCGTAAGTGGGTAGCCTAACGCTCATGATCCGTCCGTTATATAAAATTAATGAGACGCGGGGTGCAGCCTCAATTGGAATTATGCTGCAATCGCGACAACATCGCGTGGTAGAGTACGATAAGCACTGTAAATATAATCAGCATCAGCACCCATGGCCATACATTCCGATTCCCTGACCAGCATCCCCACCGCCGAACGCATTGTCGCGCCGCAAAGCGCCTCGCCCAACGAGGCATCCATCGAACGGGCCCTGCGTCCGCGCGAACTCAAGGAATACATCGGCCAGCATCGCGTGCGCGAACAGCTTGAAATCTTCATCCAGGCGGCCCGCAATCGCGGCGAAGCGCTCGATCACGTCCTGCTGTTCGGCCCCCCCGGCCTGGGCAAAACCACGCTGGCCCACATCATCGCGCACGAAATGGGCGTGCAACTGCGGCAAACATCGGGGCCTGTGCTCGAGCGCGCAGGCGACCTGGCCGCCTTGCTGACCAATCTGGAAAAAAACGATGTGCTGTTCATCGACGAAATCCATCGCCTGTCGCCGGTAGTAGAAGAAATCCTGTATCCCGCGCTGGAAGACTTCCAGATCGACATCCTGATCGGCGAAGGGCCTGCCGCACGCAGCGTCAAGATCGACTTGCAGCCGTTCACATTGGTGGGCGCGACCACCCGGGCGGGCATGCTTACGAATCCCCTGCGCGATCGCTTCGGCATTGTTTCGCGCCTGGAGTTCTACAACGCCGACGACCTGACCCACA